>BJFZ01000056.1 GCA_014190175.1 Actinomycetes bacterium
GCAATTGAAATTGGTGTAGTTGATGAAATATTAGAACCAACAGTCACTCGTACTGCATTAGCCCAAGCAATTTTGCAAGCGCCGGCTAATCGCGGCTTGCATGGAAACATTCCGCTTTAACAATTATCCAGTTGCGTGTAACCAGCGCATACTTTCTTGGCCTTGGCGATACGGAGCAAGCTCTGCTTCCCATTCCACACCTAAGGCTTTAGCAAACTCCTCTTCAAAATCTATTCCGCGTTTATAACAACTTTCCAAAATTGCACCGATCTGATTTTCAGAGATTAAGACGTCGCCATTTTTTCCAACAGTTGCATGATGCAAACCAAGTGATGGGGTTCCTAAATATCTAGCGCCATCGCTATCCCGTCCGCCCATTTCACAAACATCAAACCTCAAGTAATTCCAACCGGCGAGCGCTGTTGCAATCTCACCTGCCCGACCAGAAGGTGCACTAAAACGTAAACGTGTTTGAAAACTTCCCGGAGTTAAAGGTTGTGCGCTCCAAGTTATTTGCAACTTGCAATCCAGTGCACGCTCTAGCGACCATTCAACATGAGCAAGCAATGCTTTGGGTGCTGCAAATATTTCTATCCAGCCCGAAACAAAATGCTGATTTAATTTAGCGCGTGCATTATTTGCACTTGCCATGGTTCCTCCTGGCCTTGCATGCGGTGCACTTGCCTCTCAGGTGCGACCTTCCCCAGTCCACCTACGAGCTTCCTACCGCTTTAACTACTGACCAGTATTTATTTAGGAGGGGGCACATGATGCTCCTTTTTCCGCAAAATAACCAGATCAGCCAAATTAACAACTTCCGCTGAGCCTAAAAAGTGCTGACCAAGATCTAGACACCCCCTAAACCTCAGGTAGACTTCTGGGCAGTCCAACGCTTGGCAGTACCCGTTTCTTGGCTCGGCCGGTTAATCCCCGGAAGACGGCTTTGTTCGGTATCGCTGTGAAAGAGAAAGACTGGCGCCTGTGGAATTCACAGGAGTCCCCACATACCGAAGGATAAAGCTCAATGGCAACAGGAACAGTTAAGTGGTTCAACTCAGAAAAGGGATTTGGTTTCATTGCAGTTGATGGTGGCGGAGCAGATGTTTTCGTTCACTACTCAACCATTCAAGGAAACGGTTACAAGTCACTTAATGAAGGTCAGGCAGTAACTTTTGACATCGTCCAGGGACCAAAAGGTCCACAGGCCGATCAAGTAGTGCCTAGCTAATTAACCGCTAGTTTCTTGCAAGAAGAGCTTTGGATTTATCCAAGGCTCTTCTTCTTTTTTGCAACAGCATTAACTGGAGATAAATTTTCTCCCACTTTCCAAGCATCTAAATAAGGCCACGGATAAACTGTTCCGCGTCTGATCTTCCAATCCCCCGCTTTTGTTGGCCAAGAGATTCCAAAATGTAAGTGTGGAGAAGTTCCTCGCGCAGAACCTGTTGAACCCACTTTTCCTAAAATATCTCCAGCCATCACATTAACGCCTGGTTCGATTCCATCTGCCACGCTTAATAAATGTGAACCGTAATAACGCACACCATCGATGCCAATAATTGATACTGATAATCCGCCACGATCTTGACCTCTATTATTTTTACTACTCCAAATATCTTTAGAATTTACATCTTCAACCACGCCATCTATGGGTGCAACAAAAGCACAACCTTTTTTAGCCAAAATATCGGTCGCTGGATAATCATGATGTGCGCGTGCGTATTTCACCGTGCAATCAGCAATTGGAAATTGATAAAGCCGGGCAGCACTTGCTGGTGGAAGATTTATGACCATAACCGAGATTAATGAAAACTTAACCACCAAACTTGCAAATCCCCTGATCACGCCCTAAGGGTAGCAAAAAAATTAAAGTATGCGATTATTTACCGGTGGCTAGAGAAATTGTGATAATGGGATCGGGTGAAACAAGTCCCACTATGGTGACTCCGCATCAGCAAATTATTTCGAATCTGGCGGGCAACCCAAATCCGATACTAAATATTTTGGACACCCCTTTTGGATTTCAAGAAAATGCCGATTTACTTACTGCGAAAATTACTGAGTATTTTGCAAATTCAGTGGGGGCAAAAGTTGGAACAGTTTCATTAAAAGATTCAAGCCCAAGTGGAGATCAGCTTGGGGTCGCTGTAAATAGTATTCGTAACTCAGATTGGCTTTTTGCTGGACCAGGTAGCCCAAGTTATGCGCTTAAGGTGTGGAAAAATCTGGGCATAACACCAAGTTTTGATGAAATCCTTTCGCGTGGGGCATTAGTTTTTGCATCTGCAGGGGCACTCGCAGTGGGCTCATTTACAATTCCGATTTATGAAATTTACCGAGTTGGTCATGAGCCATATTGGTTAGATGGGTTAAATTTGTTGGAGCGCCATACCGGTATGCGTGCGTCGATAATTCCACACTTTGATAATACTGAAGGTGCAAATCATGACACTCGATATTGCTACATGGGTGAACGTCGATTGCAAATTTTAGAGAAATTATTACCGGACGATAACTTCATAATTGGTGTTGATGAACATAGTGGCGTCTCGTTTGATCTAGATCTAAAGATAGCTAAAGTTTTTGGACGTGGTCAGATGACGATTCGACACCATGGGCAATCATGGATCGTAAAAAATGGTCAAACCGCTACTTTTGAGGAGATTGTTTCGCATGCCAAGAGTAAAATTTCAAATCAGCCCTCAATTAACAAATTAAACGTTGACCCAACTCAAATTGAAAACCTGTTAGCATCTGGTGAAGTTTCTAAGGCTGTTGCTTGTATTTTAAATCTTGATGAATTAGATCGAAATGCCGAAACTCGTGCAGTGGTTCATTCCTTGGTATCAAAATTAGGAACAATTGCTGCTAGCCCACAAGTAGATCTTAATTTGGTGATTGCGCCTTTTGTTGCGGTTTTACTACAGCTACGTGACGCTGCTCGACTATCTGAAAGATGGGCAGATGCTGATGCGATTAGAGATTGGCTCTTGGAGATGAAGATAACAATTACCGACTCAAAAACTGGGACAACATGGAAAATGGATATCTGATGAATGTTGGGCCGATCGCGCTAGTGGGTTCTGGTGAATATCTACCAGTGATGCAACCTCTTGAAACAAAATTGATTGCTGGGAGAAACCCGAAGTATGTTCAGATACCAATTGCCTCTGCGCCAGAGGGTGAAACTTCATTGAAGCACTGGGTGAGTCTTGGCAAAGCACAAGCGGATCGAATCGGCGTCGAATCTCTTTCGGTCATAGCGCATAATCGCGAAGATGCCGACAATCCAGAGATTGCCCAACAGGTAAGAGGTGCCGGATTAATCTATCTTTCTGGCGGAAATCCCACATTTCTAGCCAATACATTGCGGGGAACTTTATTGTGGCATGAGATCAAACAAGCTTGGGAAAATGGTGCAGCACTTGCTGGATGTAGTGCTGGAGCAATGGTCTTAACCGAGCAGTTCACGGTTCCAACACTTAGATTCCCGACGGTGCAAGGAGTGGGACTTTTACCTCACCTTAAAGTGATACCGCATTTTGATCGTTTCTTTGCCAAGATGCCAGATTTTGTGAGCAGATTTATTAAGTCACCAAAGGGGGTCACACTTTTAGGTATAGATGAAGAAACTGCAGTAGTTGGTGGACCTTTGGAGTGGGACGTGTACGGGAGACAATCTGCTTGGCTTTTTATTGATGGAGTAAAAAAAGAATTCAGGGAAGGCTCAACTTTTTTCACACCCGGCCTACAAAATTGATGAGCACGTTGCCCTTAAAAAACTTCCTTAAATTGACAACAAATCTCATCATAGAAACAAATATATTTAAACTTGCTAAAGAAGAGACTCAATTGCCTCTCCCACGCGTTCAATTAATTCATCCAATGCTCCAGGACCTAGCAAGGTTTGCCAAACTTGGTATCGCCCGCGGTCATACGATTCAGCCGTAGGTACATAAACATAACCTGGACCATTAGTGCAGTTGAGCACAAAAATTACACGATCAGGGAAACGCGACCTGAGTTCAATTTGAAATTTCGAGTATGCCTCACCCGGATGTGCGACGAATACCGCTTCACCAAATCTCCAAATCCAAACTGGATGCGTCGTTCCAGACTCACGGAGATATCCCTCACGCAATTTCTTTGCCCGCTTAATTCTGACGCTTCGAGCATTCGGATCTATGTTCTTCCAAAGTTCTTCAAGCTCCTCGATGCTAGGAATAACTTTAAGCGGTAGTTTCAAATCTAAACGTTGAAATGAATCTGTTCGCTCTGGAATAAACTTCTCTTCACCCCATTCACCTAATAGCGCTCCTGATTCAACAGTCTTCAAGAATTTAAGCCGAGTTGACGGTGGGAGCATATTTTCGATTACCGACAAAGTGGCAAATCCCAAAATTCGCCCATTCTTATCCGCCACTCGCGTATCTCCTGTGAAACCATCACGAGGTGCAAGGTCTCCCGAAGCACCTTGCAAAAAAAGTACTGGTGCATCGTGTTTGCTTTCAATTAAATCCCTTGCTGCCCCAACGAAATCAGGAGATGCCAAGGAGTTATCCCAAGCCAGTGTTGTCGGGTGACATGCGTAGTTAATAATAATTCCGATAGTTTTGGAATTTAAGTCAGATATTCGCGCAACAGCAAGAGTGTCATCTGCCGGCTGGTTTGGATTAAATGCCACGACATCTTCTGATCCACATGGAAGATCGCGATTAACTGCAAGGGCACACTTGCCGTATCCCCAGCTAACATCTACTAAAACGCTCTCCGCTAATGCTTGTCGACAAGCCGAAACAATCTCTCCAATTGCAACGCCGTGATATTCGATCGCAGCTTGCCCTCCCTCTAACCCCCCTACATCGGAGGAGGTCGTTGGGCCAGCATGAGTGTGCGTTAAATGTAATAGCAGTTGATTTTCGTTTATTTCGAGCTCTCGAATTATCACACCTCTTATTAGCAAGTCATCTGTTATCCCCTGCCACCAACCCCAATCAACCGAAACAATAAAATGTGACTCTCCATTTTTCGAAAGAATTGCCATTGCGGTGGCAGTGATGTGATTGTGTACCCCTGTCGTCACATGAACCTTCGACGCTCCCCAATTTTCTGTACGAGTACCTATTGGAGGATCAATGATTCTTCGAGCGCAACCAGCTCTCATCCTGGTAACTTTTGGAGTCCACGTCGGCTCTTGCGGGAAAAGTTTTCCTTGATTCATTTAATCCTGAATCCCTTCAAGAAAGGCTCGTTGTATTCCAAAAACAAGTCCCAGGTGCTTGCTGCTTCATCTCTTCACCCTACTCAACTCTTTTATCTTTGCAATGTGCGTATTTACTGTGCAAGTAGCAACTGGAAATATTTATGCGAAATCTTCCGCACTTGTGGAATCTGTGACTATGCCAAACAGGCCTAAGGAGGGGAAATTTGCGATTGATTTTCGCATAATCATCAACTATTCCGGCTCACGAGTACGTGTCTATGGAAATGAACCTCTAAGATTTAGCGTGGGGGCGGTAGCTCAGTTGGTTAGAGCCCCGGACTCATAATCCGGTCGTCGTCGGTTCGAGCCCGACCCGCCCCACCAGATTTGATTTATGATATAAAAATTTCCGCACCTAATTCTTTTAATTTTTTAAATCCATTTGATTGCTTGGAAATTGGTTAACTTGCTTTAGTAAATTGAACAAGTCATTGGGTTCAATCAAATTAGGTATGTAAATGCCTTTCTGTAACTTGTCAGAAAAAATTATTTATTAAAATCATTAATAATACTAATAGCTTAAGTCTTGACAACTTTTTTAATGGCAGTAGTTTTTAGTCACAAAGGTATTCTCATACAAAAAATAGGAGATGAGTATGGAAATTTCTAGAATTCAAAAAACTAAAAGTGTGCGGAGGAGATCCAAGATTTCAATAGCTTTGACTTTTCTTGTTGTGTCTTTAGTTGGATGCACTTCGGCAAGTCAAGATAAGGATGCTGCACAATCAGAGAGTGCCCCTGTTGTCGAAGCCCCAATAATTGGGGGTACCGTCAATATTCTAACTTGGCAAACTGGTGCTTCGGTTGATGCCGCCGTGAAGACTGTTGCAAAGCTTTACGAGAAGACTCACCCTGGTACAACCATTAACGTAACCATTCTTCCTTACGAGCAGTATGAGCAGAAACTGCAACTGGCCATTACCGGTGGGAAAACTCCAGATATTTTCCAAGCAGCCTCGACTGCGTTGCGATTGGTTGAAAGCGGAAAAGTTCTCCGTCTTGATGATCGAATTGCCAACGATCCACTTCTCAGTGATGACAGTAAAGTCCGCACAACAGCATATGATTTAGCAAAGTTTGATGGAACACATGTCGACGCATTTCCGACAGGCACTCTGTGTGGTATGCAACTCTTCTACAACCAAGATCTTTTTGATAAAGCAGGAGTTACTTATCCGACTGCTGCATGGACTTGGGATGACTTTCTTGCAGCTGCACAGAAATTAACCGTTGCAAAAAATGGCAAGACAACTCAGTGGGGTACAACACTTGGATACCTAAGAGGATGGGACGGTGGTTGGCAAGCAATTGCCGCATCGAATGGTATGGGAAGTTTCCTCGATTCAAGCGGTGCTACACCTCGACTAGCAGTTGAACAACCGCAGGTTGAGAGTGCATGGCAATTACTTCAAGACCTGATCTACAAATATAAAGTCGCACCAACCCTTAGCACTGAAGAAATTTTCAAGCAGAGTGGAAATTCATTCCAATCAGGGAAAACTGCGATGGTGGTTGATGGCTGCTGGCAAATGGGCCCTTACGATAATGCAATTAAGAATCTAGGAATGATGACCCTTCCTGTTGGTTCTTCGGGACAAAGTGTTGGACCTGTTTGGGGTTCAAACATGATTATCTCTAAAGATAGTAAGAATATAGACACCGCATGGGACTTCTTACGTTGGTGGACAGTGACACAAGATGCCATGGTGCCGTTTGCCAAAACTAGTGCCGCTTGCGGTAGTGCAATTGTTAAGGAATTTGATGCTTTGCTAAATACCCCCTGGGTGAATATTCCTGGTGGTGATGCGTGTGCCAACTCCCTTAACAATGTGAAGAACTTCAGCATCTACACACCAAATTGGGGTGAGGTATACGGGAAAGTCATCGACCCCACTTGGAATACGAAATTACTCGAAGGGAAGATAACGGCAAAAGAGTTTGTAGCTACTTTGAAAACCGAGACGGACGGTAAATTATGAAGGAAGGGCCTAACCAGCCCTCTCCTTTAGAATTTTACCTAAGATGTCTAGATCTCCGAATTAGCTAATAGCCATGAGTTTATGGCAAGAATCGGCTTTTGATGCGATGACTGCAATCGGTCATCGCATCGATCGCGAGCGCGGGGGTCAGCCTTAT
>BJFZ01000057.1 GCA_014190175.1 Actinomycetes bacterium
GTTTCGATGCTCAAGTGGTCGGAAATTGAACCCTCAGTAGAACCGCTCACTTTCAAACGTCGTTCATTTGACCACCCTGCATATGTGCTTTTCACATCAGGCACAACTGGTGCGCCAAAAGGTTTAATTCATCGGTCAGGGGGAGTACTTCTTAAGCACCATGTTGAACAGGGCCTGCATTGTGACATTCGATCCGGAGATCGGGTGATGTTTTATACAACTACGGGTTGGATGATGTGGAATTGGGAGATTTCAGTTTTAGCAACAGGTGCATCACTTGTTTTATTTGATGGATCGCCTTCACATCCAGATGTTCTTGCTCTATTTCGTGTTGCGCAAAAAGAGAAGCTCACCCACTTGGGTGTATCAGCACGATTGCTAGATGTTATTAAGGAATCTAATCTCACTCCTGCAAGCCTTGGAAGTTTCTCCGATTTGCGAGTACTCATGGTCACAGGTTCACCCCTTTCTGCCTTAACAGCGCAATGGATTGGTAAAGAGTTGGGTGGAAAAGTATTGATTGCGCCATTTTCTGGAGGCACAGATTTAGTTGGATGCTTTGTCGGACCAAACCCATTACGTCCAATGTTTGCAGGTCAAATGCAAGGTCCCATTCTTGGAAACGATATAGATGTGTGGAGTGATGAAGGGAGAAGTCGCGCACCCGGTGTCATGGGTGAATTGGTTTGTAAAAAACCTTTTCCCACTGTGCCACTGGGAATATGGGGAGATCATAATGGCGAACGTTTTCACGCAACATATTTTGATACCTGGCCGGGAATTTGGCGCCACGGAGATCTAGCATCATGGACAAAGGAGGGCGGAATCATTATTCATGGCCGCTCCGACGCCACATTGAATGTTGGAGGTGTTCGAATTGGAACGGGTGAAATTTATAGTGCACTTGATAATTTTTCTGGAGTTACTGGTTGCCTAGCGTTTACTCAACCATGGCAAGGTGATGAACGTATTGTTTTGTTAGCTATTAGAAATGATGAAGGAACGAACGATGCGGAGCTAGTGAATTCAATCAAAGCAAAAATTCGTCTTAAATGCTCACCAAGACATGTGCCTTCTCAGATCTATTTTGTTTCCGATTTACCTCGCACTTTTAACGGGAAGTTATCCGAAATAGCAGTGTCAGACTTAGCTCATGGTCGAGAAGTAAGAAACTTAGGTTCGCTGGCGAACCCAGAAGTATTAAACAAGATTTCCAGACTCTTGGGCAATTGAAAACCCGTAGGCAGTTTTAGCAATCTGCTCACGTTTTTCTCTGTATTCAGCAGATGATTGATCAATGAGGTGCTCAAATCGAGCTTGGCCCTTTATTAAATCCCTTAATGTTGCGCTATCTCGAGACTGACTAAAAACCGGAGCAACGTTAACCACTAATGGGGTTGGTGTATAAGGCTTAAATATTTGATAAATACGAGCTGTTTGGCGATAAAGAATAAAAAACAAATGCCTGCTTCCGCGGTTGAAATGCAAAACTAAATTTAGCCAAAGATAATGAAATGCTCGAGCTCGTTTTTTGGGAGTCTGTGTAGTTGCAATCTCTAAGAATATTTTCGCAACTTCAGCACCACCTGAGACCTCTGGTAATTTTTCACATTCTGCACTTAATGAGCGACGAAGTGAATCAGATTGTAATTTACGTACAGTTACTTCAATATTTTCTAAATTTGATTGATCGGCCATGAGTGCGTACCCAAAGTCCTCGCACCACTTTGCTCGCATCTCTTGATCATCTGTTCCACGAATATTTGGGACAAACGCGGTAGGGACTCCTGCTGCTAATAGCTCATGAATTCCGTTATAACCAGCAGCGCAAATGCTGGCATCAAAGGCTTTAAGTAATCGCGCTAACGGAAAATATCGCACAACTTTTATATCTAAACTAGATGGTGCTAAATTTTTCCCATTGTTATCAACTGGTTTCTTAGTGAGAACAACTTGTAGATCCTTCCACCCCAGCAAGCCAGTTAACGCCGCCGTCATTTTTTCATTGACGTCGCCTTCACCTGTACCGAGTTGAACCAACACTGCTGGCCGAGTGGGATCTAAACTAAGAATCTTTCGCGCCTCATCGCGACCAAGAGCACTATGGTGTTGGAACATAGAAATTGGGGCACTCGTTAGCGCCTCTCGGCGCTTAGATGTTGGGCCTTTGTCATAACTTCGCGCAAAATCTCCAGGCTCAATAACTGTGTCCATCATTTTGGATTGAAGGCCAAGAACAAACCTTTGTGGTTTCTTTTGCCATAAACCTCTGCGAACCCAAACCAATTTCACATCAGGTCTTTGCATTTTTGCGGCAATAACACCTGGATAAGGAACCACGCCATCGAATGAAAGAATTTTCGCATCTGTTTCGTCGATTAACGCAACAAGGCGATCCCTAAGGTAAATATCCCAAGCATCACGACTCATCCATTGTCTATCTCGCCCCGGAATATATTCGCAACGAACATCCATAAAACTAGGAATTTCTGCAATTCCACCTGCCATCGAAACAATTATTGGTTCTGCAAAACCTTTTAACGATTCAGTAATTGCACACGCTCTTGCTAGATGGCCCATACCTATGCCGTTGCTTGTGGCAAGAATCATTGTTGGCTTGGACATTAGGACAGTCTAAAGAAGTCAGGCATTACTTTCCAATGCCAGCGGTTAATCCATTAACGAGTTGCTTTTGGAATATTAAATACACAACAATTGCTGGAATTGCACTGATGATTGATCCTGCCATTAGAACTGGAATATCGGTTGTACGGCCAGCAGCTAGTGCGCCAAGACCAACGGTAATCGTTCTGTAATCCTGATTTTGCAAGAAAAGAAGACCAACTAAGAGATCGTCCCAAATTTGAATGAATTGCAATACAACAATCGTGACTAGTGCAGGTATGGCTAAGGGCAATGCGATTTTTCTAAATACCGCTGGATAGCTAAGCCCATCAACAACAGCTGCCTCAATTAAGTCATCTGGCAAACCGCGAAAGTAAGACGTCATTAAGAAAGTTGCAAAAGGTGTTCCTAGCGCAGAATAGAGCAGGATCGCTCCCCAGTAACCAGTCAATAAATGTAGATGACTTGCATTGATATATGCAGGGATGATGATTGATTGCAAAGGAATTAGCATTGCACCAACGATTCCCAAAAAGATAATAGGTGAAAGTCGGAAAGTAAGCTTTGCTAAGGCAAATCCAGCTAAAGAGCTAACTATCAAAATTATCAGAATCGCACCAGCACACACAATTGTTGAGTTGATTAACTGCCGGCCAACGGGAAGCGCCGTAAAAACTTTTTCCCAAGAAAGGATGGAATGCCCAGGAGCACCAAAGAATTGCGCTTTGGACTTAAATGAAGTGCTGATCATGAAAGCAAATGGATACAACATTATAAATGCAAGCAAACACATCAATAAGAAGGTAAAAAATTTACCAAAACTAAATCGCTTCACTCTTTATTCCTTACGAGCAGGAGTTGAGCCGAACCTAAAATTGCCATCATGAAGAATAAGATCACACCTAGCATGGCACCAGTTCCGAAATTGCCACGAGAAAAGGCGCTCTGATACACAAAGAACTCCAGAGTGGTAGTACCAAATCCTGGACCTCCACCAGTCATAACAAAGATCAAAGTGAAAAGCGCGGTAAATGCGCTAATTACAGTAATGATGAAAGAGAACTGTATAAATCGTTTTAGCTGAGGCAAGGTAATGCTTCCAAAAATTCGAAAACTGCTTGCACCGTCCATGCGAGCGGCTTCGTATAGCGAGATATCCAGGGTCGCCATACCAGTCAGAAAAATGATGCTATTCGTGCCGACCATTGACCAAATGAATGTTATTCCGACAGCTAAAAGTGCTCCGCGCTCAGATGAGAGTAAATCCGTCTTTATAAAGCCCAATCCAATTCCTTTAAGAAGATCATTAAGTAACCCCTCTTGTGCGAAAAAACGCATTGCAACCATGCCGATAACTACCCAAGAAATTGCGGTGGGCAGAAAATAAATTGTACGAAAAATCTTCCATCCAGCAATCTTGTCGTTGAGTACGTAGGCAATTCCCATAGGAAGGATTATTGCGACGGGCACTGCAAGAAGCAGTAGTGCATTATTTTCTATTACCCGCCAAAAAATCGGATTCTTGAACTGATTTATATAAGTGCTTGGTCCAATCCACTCTGCAACAATTCCATCCCATTTTGTCATAGAAAAATAAAGTGCTTGATATATAGGAATTCCAAGAAAAGCGCCAACTAAACCAAGGGCCGGTAGAGAGAACAAGAACCCAATCTTTCTGCGCTGGCGGTGCAAAGAGCTTTCTCTGCGGAGTACATTTACAGCCATTGTTCACCACCAATCGAATTTATGAGCGTCATCCTAATTGGAAATCAGGATTTTGAAAAAATAATGGGGTGGAGCTAATTAAAGCCCCACCCCACTATTAATCAATCGTTAAGCGATTTTACTTGTATGTTTCTGTGCGATTGTCGGCAGGAAGTGCGTTCCATACCTGAGCCATCTGATCTAGACCACTCTTAATGGCAGTCTTACCACCGAGAATTGATGGAATGATTTTATTTCCAGCATCTACAACATCACCTTGCAAGACGTTGTCCAACATTGGATAACGCTCTAGACCACCAGTTGCTGCAAAATCCAACATCTGTTGGTTGACAGCATTAGATGTCGTTGCGCCATTGATGTTTGGAATAAGTCCCGCGCCATCAATTACAGCTGCAGCCTCATCGGTAGTCATAAACTCCAGGAATGCCGCGGCAGCAGCTTGGTTCTTTGAGTAACTGGTTAAGCCAAAGCCTTGCCCAGCAAATTCAACTACACCCTTAATCGGTGAATCTGAAAATGGTGGAACAAAAGCAGCAACTTTGTCACCGAAGGCATCTGTGAATTTCTTGGTATCCCATGTGCCATCGATAATCATTGCAGCTTTTCCGCCAAGGAAATCCTCGACGTTATTGGTCTTGGTGAGAACGTCAGAGTTAGTGCAACCTTTAGTTTTTAAGGCCGCGTACTTGCTGTATGAATCAATGTTCGCAGCCGAATTCCATTGGTTTGCTCCGCTATAAAGATCACGAAGACCTGAAACAGATGATTGGCCGATAGCAATATAACTTGCGTCATACCATGGGTAATAAAGTGCACCCAAGCTTTGTCCGCCATTGCCATAAACAATCGGAGTAAAGCCAGCAGATTTTAATTTACCGCAAGCTGCATAGAGTTCATTCCAAGTAGTTGGAACTGCACTCACGCCAGCTTTAGCAAATGCATCCTTATTGTAGAAACCAATATAGAACTGACGATCCAGTGGCATTACATATGGTCCGCTTGCAGCATCAAAATTATCTGCGGTCCATTCAAGGGAGCCTTCGCGTGCAAGAGCTGCATCAGATACTAAGCCTTTTAGGTTAGTTAAGTAGCTCTTATATTTAAGTGCAAAGAGACCGGTCCACATGAGTGCTAAATCTGGACCACTCTTTGATACTGCAGCTGCCTGCAAGAGCGCAAAGTAATTATCTCCAGGTTGGCTAACCAAATCGAAAGTTACATTTGGATGAAGGGCTGTGTATGCATCTGTTAGTGCCTTAGTCGCTTCAGCATTTTGTGTGTCACCTAAATTGTGCCAAAGGGTAATTGTGACAGGTTCATCAGATGTAGCTGCTGAATCCTTCGATGAACTACTGCATCCTGATAGAACCAGCGCAATTGCAATCGCACTAGCGATAATGAGTTTCTTTCGCATTGACCCTCCTAGATTGGAATATTGCTATGTGTTATGCCGTAAATGTTGTCACGAACGCCCAACAATTGGTGGCACACACCTGCGCGTTTCTTTAGTTGGAGCGCGTAGGAAATCGAAATCACATCCTTCATCTGGCTGAAGCACGTGAGCTTGATAGAGAGCTGGCCATCCTCGAAGATGTTCACTTGGAATTGGTTTCCAATTAGCTCTACGAGTGGCAATCTCTGAATCAGATAACTTCAAATTGAGCGCACCGTTGGGAACGTCGAGTTCAATCATGTCTCCATCTTGCACTATAGCAAGGGTTCCGCCAATAGCAGCCTCAGGTGAAACATGGAGCAAGCAGGTACCGAAGGAAGTTCCACTCATGCGCGAATCTGTAACTCGCACCATATCTACTACCCCTTGCTCGGCAAGTTTTCGAGGAATGGGAATCATGCCCCACTCAGGTAATCCCGGTACTCCAACCGCGCCGCAACCAGCAAGAACGAGAACACTGTCTTTGGTAACTTTTAGATCTGGGTCATCGATTCGTGTGCGCATATCTGCATACCCTGTAAAGACAACGGCAGGTCCTGTATGAGTAAGTAATTCAGGTGATGCCGCAGAAACTTTGATTACCGCACCGTTAACTGCAAGATTTCCTTTTACAACTGAAAATGCACCAGTTGGAAATAAAGGATTATCGATAGAACGAATTGACCCATTTTTTTCATTTCGCTTTACAAGATTTCCCCCCAGTGTTTTACCTGTTAATGACATAGTGTCGAGCTCAAGCAAATCTTTAAGTTCATACGCAAGTGCTGGTAAGCCTCCTGCTTGATGAAAATCTTGAATTAAACCAGTACCAGATGGTTCAACATCGGCAAGGACTGGAATGTTCACACCAAGTGTTGCAACATCGCCAAGTGTTATCTCTCCGCCAATTCGCCCGGATATACCTAGAAGATGGATAAGAGCATTTGTTGAGCCACCGCACGCATGCAGTATGCGAATTGCATTTCGAAAAGCTTTTGGTGTCATAACATCTGATGGCAACACTTGATTTTTAACCATCTTCACAATTTCAATTCCTGAATTGCGAGCTGCAACTTTTCGCTCAGGACTATTTGCTGGAATAGTCGAAGTGCCAGATAATGACATACCAAGTGTTTCAACCATGAGCGCAACCGAAGATGCAGTACCCATTGTGTTGCAAGATCCAAGCCCACAATTAAGGCAACTTTCAAACTCACGCCATTCTTTTTCTGATATTTTTCCAGATCGTAAGTCAGCCCACATGCGCCATAAATCTGTTCCTGTACCAACTCTTCTACCTTTATAAACAGTGTCAGGTCTAGCGCCTGCACTCAACATAATTGCTGGCAAGTTCGCAC
>BJFZ01000058.1 GCA_014190175.1 Actinomycetes bacterium
GCCACAAAGAATGCTGCTACCACCCATCCCACTAGCACCCGATAGCGCCATAGCCCGACAAGAGATAACCCGAGTGCAATTTCAACTACCCCAGATGCAAGCACCACAAAATCTGCATAATCCTTAAGCAAAGTTGGGACCTGTGCCTGAAACTCCATGCGGCTACTTGTTAGGTGAGTAAAGCCGGCGTAGGCAAGTGCGATACCTAGAAGTACTTGACTAACTCTTTGCGCAATCTTCATGCGAGAAGATCGTCTAAGAACCAATGACGAAACCCTCACCACCCACTTATATATAGGCCGGAATCACAATCTCGTTGTATTGCAAGATGCCTGGTTTAAATGGCGGATCAAAGCGACAGATTCGAACCTCGTTAGAGAGCGCGATATTTTCTTGAGCCGCACTTGCTCGAAGCTCTCGTGCAATTTTTCGAGAAAGATCATCAGTAGCTCTTCCGCGGAATGATTTGGCAACACATTTTTCAGTATTTAATTCTCGTAATCTGACTTGTGAATTGTTGGGCTGCGGCATTTGACTAAAGGTGCTACCTGCTGGCATCACAAAGGAGACCTGCCATTCGGCTGAGTCGGAACTATCTGCATTTTGGGCAGTAATCACCGGCGCAGTCATTGCGATTTTTTCGGATGACTTATTACCTTTTGAAATGTAATTAAAAAGTGTAGAGAATGCGCTGCTTGATGACTCTGAGAAGTTGGCCGAGACGCTCACCTCTGCGATTACGCAAGGAAGATATTCGCGAAGCTCAAAATCCTTATAGGTATGCAGTACTCGAAACTCTTGCCTTTTAGTCATAATCTAACCCTCTCATTTTACGAACTTAGGCAAATGCAAGTTGAAATAGATAGAAATAAATCTAGATAACACAACGGCGGCTCCCCCAACAAAAACTGCAACCATTAGCGAACCACCAACTTCATGGAGGACAACAAAAAAGATTGATCCGATCAGCGAGGAAGTTCCGATAGTTTCTCTGTGAAGTAGAACTGGCTCAATTTGGCAGAGCAGATCACGTGACAGTCCACCGGTAACTGCGGTAACTACACCCAGCAAAATCGCACCGAACCAGGCGACGTCAGATTGAATCGCCAGATGTGCACCTGAAATTGTTGCAACTGCTAAACCGAAGGTATCCATAATCAGCAACGATTTACTAACATGTGTAACGCGTCGAAAAACCAGTGTCAGAATTACCGCGGTAATAACGCTGGTAATAATCCAGGGATCAACGATCCAGATTGGGCGAAGCCCAAGAAAAATATTTCGTAGTGTTCCACCGGATACCGATGCGATCGCTGCGACAAAAGCAATACCGCCATAATCCAGCCCCTTATCAGCGGCAACCCGAGCGCCTACTAGAGCGAAGACAAAGGTAGCTAGGAGGTCTAAGACGTGGAGAAGGGACATGGCTACAGTCTATATAGAGTAACTAGTCGGTGTAATTAATAATACCTAAGCACATTTCATCTCTTGTGCCTTCACCCCAAACAATATAATTTGGAGAGATGTCCTTATACATCGGTAATAGTGAACGCAAGCCCACATCAAAGGTGCAACTAATAGAGATGGTATCTCCACTTTTTGCATCAATAGGTGTAACTAGCCAATCGGTTGTTTGACTGTCGAAATTCCATAGTGAACGATCTGAAAGATTCGTTCTCATTTTTGTAGCTGCACTTGTGTGCCAAACACTAACTTTCGTGCCGAGCTGATGCATATGTGGTGTTGATCCATAGATCTTGCGGTTTGAAGATATTTTCTGCGTGCACTCTGAAACTGGAGAGGCAACTGGGTTACGCGGATCTTTTCCGCAGATAGCCAGTAACCCCGCTTCTTGCAGCGCAGCCTTTTCTGAAGTTCGTTTAGTTAAATCCTTTAAAGCGGCGGCACGATTGCATAAGGGGCCAGATTCGTTGGCTCCGCAGGCCACCTCTATTGGAGCAGCAATCAACATTATTTTTAATTCATTTACATTACTGGGGGCTTTTGAAAATTCGATCTTGGTGGTTGCCGAATTAGATTTGTCAGCCTGAGCAGCCTGATTAGTATGCCCTGCATGACCTGACATAACCATGAAGTGAGTTTGCAAAATAAATTGATCACCTGCAGAGAATTTCATACCGGTATTAATTGGAAAAGATTTGAAGTTTCCACCTGGTGCCCAAAAAGTAACCCAACTTGACGCTGCCGCGCCAGCAAAAGTACTAGTGCCTGGCAAGCCAGTGTCGCCAAAACACGACCAGCCAGGATCCTGGCTCTCTTGGTCTAATTTCTGGGTAACCGCGACACTTGCTTTAGGTAGTCGATAAAGAATTCCATGATGTGAAACTTTTAAATTTCCAGGAGTAATAGTAACCGACTCTAGAAAAGTTTCTTCGGTAAATTTAGGATCTAAGAGAAAACAACGGTACTCATCATTACCGCCTTCAGGTGGATTAGGAAGATATTCAGGAGTCGTGAGGGCGGCAATTACTTTTCCAGTACCTTCTGGCGGCGTTGGGGTTGAGGATGGCGTTGCAGTTGGCGTTGCTGTTCCGCTTGGTTTCACAGAAGCAGCAGGTGCAGCGATTTTCGGTTGACTTTTTTGCCAAATTAATTTATTCCCAGATTTTGTACAATTATATCTAACACTTTTGATTAAAGTGATATTTTTTTCTTTGGAACATACTCCTCCATCCTTAGCTGTTGCTGAATTCGCAAATTGAGCATTGTTGGAAGAAAATATAAATAAAATAAGTGTTAAAGATGTAATGATTTTCGAACGCATTTATTGATTAACTACTAATTGACGATCGCATACAAGGCCAACAAGGTACCTAAAGTAGTTACTAGGATTTGAGTACTTTTTGGAAGTAGCATTTTTGCAATTGAAGGGATCCAGGTCGCAATCAGTAAAAGCACTCCTGGCAAGATTATAAGAAGTGAATTCTTAAGAATTTCGCTTTGGCCGGTTTGATATCTCAAATTGATTAAACCAATTGCGAGCAGCAAATACCCGCCCATTCGGTAATTATTAATCACATAACTTTTCATAATCCCTATCTTAGGCAATGAGTAAGGGGTGTCGATATTTCAACACCCCTTACTTCATTTACTTAATTTATTAGCTAATCACTAAATTAGTGATCTTCCTTCATTCCTTCTGCTAATGACTTCATGCGTGCGATCTTCAAAATTGTTAGACCGAATACGCACTTCGCCAAGATGTCGGCAACGGTGTAACCCACTTGAACGCCAACGAACTGCTCAGCAGTTGCATCTCCACCCATACCTAGGATGTAAGAAATTGGGTAAACGCCCCATGTAGCGATCAATAGCAAGCGCAAACGACCTACGGTCTCTGCAACACCAGCTGGTTGACGCTCCAATGACTTTCCAAGCTCTACGAATAGTACGTAGAGAATGTAAAGGAATGGGATTGTTGAAAGAACACCGTAGAGAACTTGGGTGTTTTGATCATTTGAGATCTCGCCTGGGTAGCCAAGTGCGATCATCGCTGCCGATGCAGGAACAAGTCGGGTTATGAGTGACTTGGAAACTTCCTTTGCCAAAGCCAAAACAGCAACTACTTCAACTAGAAGAAGTGGCACTGTGAGTAGCCAGTCAACATAACGATATGCCTCGTTAAAGGCACCTTGCTCGCCAGAAACCTTAACTGTCATTCCTTCAGATGCTTCTCCAAAGGAGTTGAATATTCTCCAGTAGTGGTAGGCAGCAATGAAGGTAACCATTGAAGACATCACTAATGCATTGCGGTACTTAGGAAGGACTCGTGCCTGGGACACCAAGGTGTACACCGTGCAAGCAAGCATTGAAATCAAACCAAAGGAAAAAATGTTGTAGATGAGATTCCATTGGTCTGAGTCGAGTTTTAACATACCCATAACTATTCCTCCATAGGATTTAGCTACCCAAGAGCTTTTTAGCCCCTAGAGCCGACCGAATATGGAAACCTCGAGGACTTCCACTGCTGCACCGGCACTTTAATTATGCGCGAATCAAAGTAAAAGAGCCAGTACAAATTCAAAAAATCTGAGAATTTTCACAGGGAAGCTGAAACTTTTTAGGCGCCAATTAAAACAGCAGGTCAACCCCTATAATAATAAAAGTGATGGTGGTATCCGTTATTTTCCGACACGGCTAATGAGCGGATTTGTCCCTTTGGTACTGCATCACAAAACCAAAGATACTGATCAGTAACCCGGCGACCGCCATAATTGTCAACCACCAACCAAGTAAGACTCCTAACCCGGCCAGGGTCATAAAAAAGCCCACCAGTAAAGGCCACCATGAATGTGGACTGAAAAATCCTAACTCTCCAGCACGATCTGCAATTTCACCCTCAAGATTATCTTCCGGTAAAAAACCATCGGTACGGCGATCGATAACCAAAAAATAAAATCCCAACAAAATCGCCAACAAGGTACTCAATAAAAGTGCAAGAGATCCGACAATCTCCTTTGAGAGTTCTGCGTAAACAACAGTCACTAAGGCATAAAAAGCTGCAATGCCGAGAAATAACTTCCAACCAAATTTCATTTGTGGTTACCATGATTTGCCGCGTTGCGCGCTTCCGCTTCCGCAACTTCAGGATGATGCAGATCAAAAGCTGGACGCTCACTTCTGATTCTTGGAATACTTGTGAAGTTGTGTCGTGGTGGTGGACATGAAGTTGCCCATTCAAGTGATCCCCCATAACCCCAAGGATCATCCACTCCAACTAACGGCGCTTTCCGAGTAATCCAGACGTTTATAAAGAATGGGATGTTTGAGAAAGCCAATAGGAAAGCTCCCACTGTAGAAATCATATTCATTCCAGTAAATCCATCGGTCGCTAAGTAATCTGCGTATCGACGTGGCATTCCTACAATTCCCAACCAGTGTTGGATCAAGAAGGTAATGTGAAAACCAAAAAACAATGTCCAAAAATGGATTTTGCCAAGTGGTTCGTTAAGCATTCTTCCGGTCATTTTTGGCCACCAAAAATAGAATCCCCCGAACATTGCAAAGACCACAGTTCCAAAGATCACATAATGGAAATGCGCTACAACGAAGTAGGAAGCAGAGACTGCAAAATCAAGCGGCGGGCTGGCCAAGATAATTCCAGTTAGTCCACCAAACAAGAAGGTAATTAAAAATCCGAGTACCCACAACATCGGTGTATCAAATGACACCGAACCACCCCACATAGTTCCGATCCAGTTAAAGAATTTAACTCCTGTTGGCACTCCAATTAGAAATGTCATAAAAGAGAAGAATGGAAGCAGTACTTGTCCAGTTGCATAAAGATGGTGTGCCCAAACCGCAACTGAAAGTGCTGCGATTGCAATTGTTGCTGCGATTAGTCCCTTGTACCCAAAAACCGGTTTACGACTAAAGACTGGAAGAATCTCAGTTACGATTCCAAAAAACGGAAGCGCCAAGATGTAAACCTCTGGGTGACCAAAAAACCAGAAGAGGTGTTGCCAAAGCATCGCTCCACCATTTTCGGGCGCAAAAATCATTGCCCCGAAACGTCGGTCAGCCTCTAAACCTAAAAGAGCTGCTGCAAAAGGTGGGAACGCCAAAAGAATTAGGACTGAGGTGAGTAAAACATTCCAAGAAAATATCGGCATGCGGAACATCGTCATACCTGGAGCCCTCATGCAGAGGATTGTGGTAATAAAATTTACTCCGCCAAGAATTGTGCCGATACCACTGACTGCCAATCCCATAACCCATAAATCACTACCGAGACCTGGAGAAAACTCAGTGCTAGAAAGTGGTGCGTAAGCGGTCCAACCAAATGATGCTGCGCCACCTGGAGTTAAGAATCCAGCTGTAGCCATCAATGCGCCAAATATATAGAGCCAATAAGAGAGCATATTCATACGCGGGAAAGCCACATCAGCAGCACCAATTTGCAGCGGCATGATTACGTTGGCAAAACCAACAAATAAAGGCGTAGCAAACATCAGCAACATAATGGTTCCGTGCATTGTAAATAATTGGTTGTACTGCTCAACACTTAAGAATTGCAAACCTGGGCGGGCTAATTCAGCGCGCATAATCAAAGCAAGTAATCCGCCAAATAAAAACCAGATAAATGTTGTTATTAGGTAGAGATGCCCAATTCGTTTGTGGTCGGTAGTGGTTAACCAACCGACGATAGCGCGGCCCTTATTACCCGGGTTTAAAACAGTGCTTTCTGATCTGTCATCAACAGCGAGTGGTTGCGCATAAGTGGTCATGCCATACTACCTTTCAGAGAATTAACGTAACTTTGATATTCAGCTGGCGTCACTACTTTTACGGTGAAAAGCATCTGCGAGTGATTACGTCCGCAGAGAATGTTGCAGCGGCCTGGATAAGAACCTAATTTATTAGCGGTAAATTCAAATTTATTGTCAACACTAGGCAAGTTTTGCATTTGCATCATAAATGCAGGAACCCAGAAACCATGTACTACATCACTGGCAGTTAAAGTTAACCGAACTCGCTCGCCTTGCGGTACATAAAGGGTTGGTGGCGCTTTAGGGGTTCCAGTGACAGTTGCATTGTCGGCATCTTTATAGGAGAACTGCCATGACCATTGAAATCCATTTACTTTTATTTCATGCATCGCAACCGTAGATGGTGAGATTTTGATAATCGCGGCTTGATCTCGCGCTGTAAAGATAAAAAGTACCGCAACGATTAGGAATGGTATTGCCGTATAAATAAGTTCAAGTGGCATGTGATAACGAGTCTGCACTGGCAAAGATTCATCTTTACGTCTAAATCTGAACGCAGCCCACAAAATTAAAATTGCGGTAAACCCGCCGACAATAAAAGCTGCGATCCAAGCCCCTTGCCAAAGATTGAGTGATCGATCGTTGATATCAGTTACATTTCTGGGAAATCCCAAAGCCGGTAACTCTGCACTTGAGCAACTTGTGAGTATGAATCCAATTGCTAAGAGTGATAAGGGTGATAAGGGTGGAGCAAAACGAAAGGTTTTGCGCTTGATTGCTCGGCTTGGAAGAGGCACTCCGCAAGGATAGTGCCCGACTTCGCATCATTTGCAGCAGGCAGTAGCGTTCTCCT
>BJFZ01000059.1 GCA_014190175.1 Actinomycetes bacterium
GGCTCAAAAGTTGTACGATGAAGGCCCTAACTATGCTGCAGGCTGGAACTGTGGTCAGAATGAAGAGGATGCTAAGACCGTACAATGGATCGTGGAGAGATTAACTAGCACATGGAGTGGGGGTGCCGACTGGGCAGTGGATACCATCCACCATCCCCATGAGGCAAATTACCTAAAATTGGACTGCTCTAAAGCAAAAGCACTCTTGGACTGGCATCCACGATGGCAACTAGAAGGCACACTAAGTGCAATTATAGAATGGTATCGTGCCTATCAAGACGGAAAGAGCATGCGCGAGTTAACGCTCCATCAGATCAACACCTATAACGAAAATTCTCAAAAGAACTGGTCAGGGATGTGAAATGAATAAGGCAGAACTGAAACAACAAATTTTAGATTTGGTCGAGCGGTATAGCGCCCTACAGTATGCGGAGAAATCCTTCACAGGGGGCGCCGATGTAGTCCCCCCATCTGGCAAGGTCATTGGTGCCCCTGAACTAAAAAATATGGTCGAGGCATCCCTAGACGGATGGCTTACCACAGGGCGATTCAATGAGGCCTTCGAGCAACGCTTAGCCAATTTTATAGGTGTAAAGCATGCACTCACTACTAATTCCGGCTCGTCTGCTAACCTGCTGGCTTTTTCAGCATTAACTTCGCCACAACTCGGTGAGCGCGCTATCAAGCCGGGTGATGAAGTCATTAGTGTTGCCGCCGGTTTCCCAACTACGGTTAATCCCATCCTACAATATGGTGCAGTTCCGGTGTTTGTGGATGTACACATTCCTACTTATAACATCGACCCGGCATTGGTCGAGGCCGCAATATCGGATAAAACTAAAGCAATTATGCTGGCCCATACACTGGGCAATCCTTACGATCTCAACAAGATTGTTCACATCGCCAAGAAATATAACCTTTGGTTAATCGAAGACTGCTGCGATGCACTTGGATCCACTTACGATGGAAAATCTGTCGGGACCTTCGGTGACATCGGCACCCTAAGCTTCTATCCAGCCCACCACATCACCATGGGCGAAGGCGGAGCAGTCTTCACCCAGAATAGTGACTTAAAACGTATCATCGAATCATTTCGTGACTGGGGGAGAGATTGTTACTGTCAGCCAGGCAAAGACAACACCTGTGGCAAACGCTTTGGCTGGCAACTCGGCACACTACCATTTGGCTACGATCACAAATACACCTACTCACACCTCGGCTACAATCTCAAGATATCAGATATGCAGGCAGCTTGCGGGTTGGCGCAACTGGACAGGTTGCCAGGATTCATCGAGGCACGAAAACAAAATTTCAATCTCCTCAAAGATCGATTAAATTCTTGTAATGAATTTTTGATCCTGCCAGAAGCTACGCCTAGTAGCGACCCATCTTGGTTCGGTTTCCCGATCACAGTTCGAGAATCAACGGGTATCGCGCGGGTCGAGCTACTAAAATATCTTGACCAATACAAAATCGGAACACGCCTACTATTTGCCGGCAACCTCACGCGTCAACCATACTTTCAAGGAAAAACATACCGTATTAGTGGAGAGCTTATTAACACTGATATAGTTATGAACAACACCCTCTGGATTGGTGTGTATCCAGGACTAAACGATGTAATGCTCAATTATATCTGCGACCGGATTGAGACCTTCTTCGGCGTGAGTGGTTGGTAGTGCCTCGTGCAAAACAAACTGGCAGAAGATCTCAATAATATCCTTGATCGCGGGGAAAAACTCTGGCCCGATCTCAAGGATTCTCGATTCTTCATCACTGGAGGCACCGGATTCATCGGTACCTGGCTGTTGGAGAGTTTTGTCTGGTTAAATGATCGCTTAGATCTAAACATGAGCGCTCTCATACTGACACGAGATGCTGATGCCTTCGGCAAGAAAGCACCTCATCTGACGCACCACCCTAGCATTGAGCTATTACAAGGTGACATAAGAACTTTCACCTGCCCAGAAAAGGAGTTTTCATTTGTCATTCATGGTGCCGCCGATGCCAGCGCCCAGTTAAATGCAGAAAATCCCATCCTCATGTTTGATACGATCGTTGAGGGAACACGAAGAGCACTCAATATTGCAGTCCGATCCAATGCGAAAAAATTTCTCCTCCTAAGCTCAGGTGCAGTATATGGTGAACAACCGCCTCACATATCTCATATCTCTGAATCAGACATCAACGGTCCAAATTGCTCCAGTGCAGAGTCTGCTTATGCAGAAGGAAAGCGTGCTGCAGAGATGCTGTGCACCTTGTATTCAAAACAACATGGAATTGAAACAATGCTGGCCCGTTGCTTTGCTTTTGTCGGCCCTTATTTGCCACTAGATCGGCACTTTGCTATCGGCAATTTCATCCGCGATGCTATGGCTAAAAATACAATTTCTATTAGTGGTGATGGTACACCATACCGTTCTTACCTGTATGCGGCCGATCTGACTCTGTGGCTATGGACAGTTCTGCTACGCGGTCAAGTGACTCGTCCCTACAACATTGGTTCGAGCCAAGCCCTCAGCATTATCGAACTCGCTACACTCGTCAACACAACGCTTAGTGGCAAAGGCATATACATCAAGCAGCAACCTCAGTCAGTCGATATACCTAAACGGTATGTACCTTCCGTAAAACGTGCTGAGACTGAACTTGGCCTTACACAAACTACTACCTTGGAACAGGCAATCATAAAAACTGCCCACTGGTATGGATGGGAACAATCCTCATGAAAATTAAAGTAGCTGAATATCTAGCAAGGCGCATTGCTGAGGCAGGCGTCCATCACGTGTTTATGGTTTCCGGTGGTGGCGCCATGCACCTAAATGATGCTATCGGGAAAAATAAAAACCTTGAATACGTTTGCAATCACCATGAACAAGCTTGCGCGATTGCTGTTGAAGGTTACTCTCGGGTGACGGGCAATCTGGGCGTAGCTGTCGTCACCAGTGGTCCGGGTGGCACAAACACGATTACTGGCGTGTTAGGGCTATGGCTAGACTCCATCCCGGGAATGTTCATTTCTGGACAGATTAGATATAGCACTACAGTTGAGAGTACAGGGCTTCCACTTCGTCAGCTCGGCGACCAAGAAGCCAATATCATCGCTATTGTCCGATCAATAACTAAATATGCTGCGATGGTGCGCGACCCCAAGAGCATTCGTTATCACTTTGAAAAATCTCTTTATCTTGCACGGAGTGGGCGGCCTGGCCCGGTTTGGTTAGACATTCCCATCGATGTCCAGGCCGCCATGATTGATGAGGACGAGTTACTCCCCTACAATCCGGCAGAAGATCAGGTCTGTTTCGACTTGAAAGTAGTTAAGGAACAAGCAGCGATTATTATTGAACATATTCGCTCAGCAGAGCGGCCAGTATTTCTGGCTGGTAACGGCATTCGCCTTGCTGGAGCCATGGACCTCTTTCATGAGGTGATCGACTTACTCGGTGTGCCCGTACAAACTGGCATGGGTGGTAATGATGTTATTCATTCCGACCACCCACTATTTTGTGGTCGCCCCAGTGTCACAGGAGACCGATCGAGCAATTTCATTATCCAGAATTCCGATCTCCTCCTGACAATCGGAGTTCGACTTGGAGTCAGAACTGTCTCATACCTATTTAAGGCATTCGCTCGTGCCGCATACAAAATCATCGTTGATGTCGACCCTGCCGAACTCAAGAAACCAACTATATTCCCTGATATGCCGGTGCATTGTGACGCCAAAATATTACTGAATGAAATGGCACAGCAACTGCGTGGTAAACCGATATTGCACAAGAAGAGCTGGATTAATTGGTGTCACGAAAGACGACTCCGCTACCCCAGTGTCACCTCCGAATGGCGGGAACAGAAGGATTATGTCAATTCATTCCATTTCGTAGATATTCTCTCTGATCAATTATCTTCCGATGACATTATTGTTCTTGCCAATGGAGCGGCAAATACCTGCACTTTCCAGTCCATCAAGCTCAAGAAAGGGCAGCGTCTATTCACCAACACAGGCTGCGCTGCGATGGGTTATGACCTACCTGCTGCGATTGGAGCGTGCTTTGCCCACAACCGAAAACAAATTATATGCATCGCTGGTGATGGAAGCATCCAGATGAATATTCAAGAACTACAGACTATTGTTCACCACAATCTGCCAATCAAAATTTTTCTGCTCAACAACAATGGCTATACCTCCATACGGTTAACTCAGGATGCCTATTTCCCAGGAGGGTATGTCGCAGCTGACCCAAGTAGTGGCGTAACTTTTCCAGATATTCAAAAAATTTGTGCTGCTTACGGCATCCAGTCTAATCAGGTCAAAAATCACGACGAACTATTAGAAAAAATTCTCCAAATATTAGCTATACCGGGACCAGCTCTATGCGAGATCATGATGGCCCCTGATCAACCACTATTTCCAAAACTAGCATCAGAGGTGAGACCTGACGGCACTATGGTTTCAAAGCCACTTGAAGACATGTACCCATTTCTTGATCGTGAAGAATTTCTTGAAAATATGCTTATTGAACCTTGGAATAATAATAAATAATGTCCACAGAATTCTTATCAAACTCATCTTGGGTTTATGAAACTTTAGATTAGAATCTCCTTATGCTTGGCAGAAGAATCAAGTAAAGACCTAATAAAGCAGAGTACATTACTTAGAAACAAAGATTACTAGCAGTGGCAGCAATACATAACGATTCAACTGGAATCTTTTATTACGAGAAAACTAGGAGCTCCTGATGAACACAATTGAACGACAAATGGTTGAAATTCTAGTTGATCTAAAAACAAGACACCATGTCATAGGCGTGAAAGCGGAATTTGAGGCGGAAGGCACGCGCCTTGAAGAGGCAATGCGTTTAAAGGAGGTCATCAGTGCTGCACAGCTGGGCCTTACGCTCAAAATCGGCGGGTGCGAAGCGATACGTGATATGTATGAAGCCCGTATTCTTGGTGTTAGCAGAATAGTAGCCCCGATGGTAGAGACACCTTATGCGCTTAAAAAATTTCTTGCTGCAATTAAGCTCTCATTTCCAGAGGATGAGAGAGGCCAGATTAAGTTTGCGATTAATATTGAAACGGTTACCGCATGGAAAAACCTCGATGAGATGCTGGCCTTACCTCAAATTAAGGAATTAGATGGTGTCGTAATAGGGCGCGTGGATATGAGTGGTTCTATCGGGTTAAATCGTGATGATGTAAATGGTGAAGATATATTCGAGATCACAAAGGATATCGTAACCAAAACTTATGCAAAGGGTCTGATTACTGCCATAGGTGGGGGAGTATCTGCTGATACATTATCATTCTTGAGAAGAATGCCTAAAAACTCAATTAACTACTATGAAACTCGCAAGGTAATTTTTGAATGTCCTGGGGCGCTTTCTGGTGGCTCAGAAGAAGGAGTTCTAAAAGCAGTATATTTCGAATTGCTATGGTTGAAAAACAAACGAGATTTCTACGGAACAATATTTAAAGAAGATGAAAAAAGAATTGAAATGTTAGAAGCTCGTTACACAAGTGCCATGGAAAAATACGGGATCATTAGATGAAGGGACGTGTTGCACTAATAACTGGGGCATCCAAGGGAATTGGCAAAGAGATAGCTGAGCTTTTTAAGTTCTCGGGAGCCAAAGTATTAACCCCTTCTCACTCTGAATTGGATCTGGCAAGCAACTCATCGGTCGAATCTTATGCTTCTTCTTTGACAGGGGGAATTGATATTCTGGTAAATAATGCTGGAATCAATTTACTGGCTGGGCTAGATGAACTTGATCAAGAAGTATTAAAAAAAACACTACAAATTAATCTAGTAGCTCCACTCATCCTCACCAAATTGTTAGCAGAAAGAATGAAGTCGAATCGCTATGGCAGAATCGTTAATATTAGTTCGATTTGGAGCGTAGTTGCTAAGGAAGGGCGACTGGCTTATACAGCAAGTAAGTCAGCTTTAAATGGAGCAACACGAACGTTAGCAGTAGAGCTGGGGGAACACGGGATATTAGTTAATACGATAGCTCCAGGCTACGTTAATACCGAGCTAACCAGTCAAAATAATTCCTCAGAACAGCTTAGATTGATCCGTAATAACATACCACTAAAAAGATTAGCTGAACCCAATGAGATAGCCCAGATAGCAGCCTTTCTTTGTTCTGAAAAAAATTCGTATATGACTGGACAGGTATTAGTAGCTGATGGAGGTTATGTATGCAGATAATCAAGGTACATTCGGCGATTCGCGATTACGAGGTTCAGTTTTCTGAATCATTTACCTTTCTTGAAACACTTGATGAAATTAAAAATCGGTTTTACATAATCGATAGCAACGTATGGACACTTTACCAAAATTCTCTGTTTTCTGGTCTCGATCCAAAATTGGTGATGGTCTTACCGGTTGAGGAAGGCCGTAAGAATCTTTATACGGTCATGGAAATTTATGAAATACTCATGTCTAGGTCGGCCAAACGCAATATGACAATGATTTCAATTGGTGGCGGAATCATTCAGGATATTACCGGCTTTGCAGCTTCAACTCTGTATCGCGGCATCAACTGGATTTTTGTGCCAACAACCCTGCTGGCACAATCTGATAGTTGCATTGGAAGCAAAACTTCTCTTAATTATAAAAACTACAAAAATCTTGTAGGAACGTTCTTTCCACCGAATAAGATTTTTCTCTGTCCTAAATTTATTACGACACTAAAGGATGATGACTATTTCAGTGGGTTAGGAGAAGTCATCAAACTGCATTTAATGGGTGGCAAGCAGCTAGCTTATGAACTAATTTCTAGTCTTCCAACACTACTTAGCCGTAAGGATGCTATGTCACTTCTTCCTGTTATTGAAAGATCACTAATGACTAAACTCAGCTACATGCAGGATGATGAATTCGACATGGGAAAACGCAATTTACTCAATTACGGGCACTGCTTTGGGCATGCAGTTGAATCTACCTCAGATTTTAAT
>BJFZ01000060.1 GCA_014190175.1 Actinomycetes bacterium
CCAGGTTGACCAACAATGACCGCATCCCCCCACATCCAAATCCAGACAGGATGTGTTGCGGCTCCATCAATACCATAACCTACTCGTAACTTCATTGCACGATTAATACGCGTTTCGCGTGCTCCCTCATCAACATTTTTCCATCGCTCACGAAGTTCTTCAATGGTTGGAAGTTTTTGTAGCGGAACATCAACATTGATCCGCACATGTACAACGGCACTTGGTGGGGTGAATGCTTGATTTTCCCAATCTCCCAAAAGCGCTCCAGATTCCACCGAACCTAGATAGTGCATTCGCATCCCAGGATGAGCCATTTTTTCTAATACTGCAAGAGTTGCAAAACCTAAAATGCGTCCATTCTTATCTGCAACTTCGACATCGCCAGAATAGTTATCTCGAGGTGATAACTCACCGGATGCGCCTTGCAAGAAAAGCATGGGGGCTTTAACGCGAGCTTCAATGAGATCTCGAGCACTGCCAACAAAATCAGGTGATACTTCAGTATTGCGCCAAGCCAACGTTGTTGGATGACACGCATAATTAACAACTATTCCCAGTGTTTTGCCAGCAAGATCGCTTACTCGGCCAATGGTAAGAGTGTCATCGGCTGGGAGCTCTGGATTAAAGCCAACAACATCTTCAGAACCGCAAAACAAATCGCGATTCACTGCAAGGTCGCATTTTCCATAGCCCCAGGTAATGTTTGCCTCTACTGATTTATCTCGTGCTTCCTCACATGCAGAGATAATTCCGGCAATTGCTTTTGCGTGATATCCAGCAACAAGATTTCCACCTTCAAGATGGGCGACATCAGAGGCGGTTGTCGGTCCGGCATGTGTGTGAGTTAAGTGAAGTTGTAGTTGATCTTCTTCAATGCCAAGGGCTTTAATTACTTCACCACGAACTGCCATATCATCGGCTTTACCTTGCCACCATCCCCAATCGACGGTGACCAGATATTGAACAAAGTTCTTTTGTGAAATTACTACCATTGCTGTCGTGCTGATTTTGTTATGAATGCCAGTTGCAACATGAACTTTTGCAGCACCCCAGCTAGCAGATCGAATACCAACCGGTGGGTTAATCTCACGTTGAGCAACTCCAGCTTTTAAACGCGCACTCGGTGGAGTCCAAACATCCTTAGGCGGTCTTAAATCCTCACGAATTGATACGCCCATTATTTTCCCCCAATGAGTTTTTTGATCTCGGCATCTGCTCCATCGATAACTGCATCTAAGGCGCCAGGTGCTAGCAACGTCTGCCATGCTTGATATGCAGGGGCAACGTAAGCGCTCTTAGTAGGTAAATAAAATAGACCTGGATAATTCGTTAAGTTGAGAACAAAGATCACTCGTTCTGGATTTCGTTTACGAAGTTCTGTTTGTAAATACGAATACGCCTCGCCAGGCTGTGCAACAAAGAAGGCATCGCCCCATTGCCAGACCCAGACTGGGTGTTTGACAATCTGACCTGATTCATATCCAATTCTCAGACGGGTTGCGCGCTGGATTCTCTCTTCAAGTGCGCCTGGGTCAATTCCAGCCCACTCTTGGCGTAACTGTTGAATGCTCTTCAAATCTTTAACGCGCACTTGCACATCAAGGCGCTTCTCGCTCGTGATTGATGAGCCCTTTGTTGGGAACTCATGCCACTCACCCAATAGTGCACCTGACTCTACGATTCCGTGCCAGCGCAACTCTGTTGATGGCGACTGCATTGAAGCAAGAGTTGCGAGTACCGAGTGGCCTAAATTTGCTCCATTTTTATCTGCCAGGCCGGTATCCCCACTGTATTGATTGCGTGGGGAGAGATCGCCAGAAGCACCTTGGAGAAATAACATAGGTGCTTCTGTAGATGTTTGTACAATTTTACGAGCTTGTCCCACATAATCAGGAGAGATAGCTCTGTTGTCCCAAGCTAAAGTTGTTGGGTGGCAGGCATAGTTGACCAGGATACCTATTAGATCGCCGCTTTGATCACTTATACGACCAACAGCTAATGTATCGTCGGCTTTGATAGCAGGATTGAAAGCAACAACTTCATGAGAGCCACAGGGTAAATCACGATTAACTGCTAAATCACACTTTCCATATGCCCACGTCACATTAGCAACGGAAATATTGCGCACTGCTTGATTACAGGCCTTGACCGTAACATTGATAATTTGCTCTATAAATTCGGGGACTAGCTCATGTCCGTCTTTTTTTGATCGATGAATGCATGGCAGTGGGGTTGAGTGTGAGTGGCTTGATGAAAATAAGAGTTGATCTGGCTCAATTCCCAATTGTGAGACAATCTTTGCAAGAATATTTTCTGCACACTCAGTACAGCCAAGTGCGCATAAATCTATTCCTACAATAAATGAAATCTTCCGAGTTATATCTTCACGTGCTAAAACCGTCACAAAAAGTCCAATATGAACTGTTTGTGATCTTGAGAATTTACTAGCCCCCCAGACTCCAGATTCGATTCCAACCAATGGGGTAATATCCAGTTGCGCGACCCCTAGCTTAAGAAAACTAAGATTTTTACGCCAAACAGTCGTAGACGGTGTTAAGTTCTCATTCTGTGATTGTGTCACTGCCATGCTCATGAGTACCTTTTCTTGGTGCTTATACAATCTCAAACTAACAATCTCAACGACTTATGTCAATAAGCTATGCAAACAATCAATTGATAAGAAAAACCTTCTCCTTCTCAGCGCATTATTGCTTGCGACCCAATGAAGAATTGCCCAAACCTACTTGGGTTCTTTTCATGGGCCCTAAAATCACATGACCGTCAATGCCGTCATTTGTGCGCAGTTTGACTAATTTTGCTGCAGAACCATCGTTTAAATTAATCATTGGTCAAACACCTTCCTGGCCACCCCCAGTGAAATAACCGACTAAAATGTCTGGCTGAACGTGCTATATAAAGATCTCGTATATTTTTGGTCTAGCGGAAATGTTAAAAACTGTCTAAGATGAAACTCTCACAGAAAGATAGCTTGTGTCTAAGTCAAACTTTTCCTGATATTCGTATAGTTTCTTTTTTAGTATTTTATTTATATGACTGTTATGGCGTTTAGCCTTACGGTACAACTCAAAGACTTCTGTGTGCCAATAACCGAAAAAATGACCTTCGTTGAGGGCTTATTTGGACTCAATCCAAAGTGCAAATATAAAAAAAACCTTAATTGCTGTACTCTATGGCGTAATTAAAGCTTTGAGGTTATTTATTACTGGAAAGGACTCGAGCAGAATCATGAAAATCGACTCAGTAGATCTTTTTTATTTAAGAATGCCAGTGGTTTTAGATATCGGAGACGGAAGTCAAGATGGGATAATTTTTCGCGTCCGGGCTGGAAATTATGAAGGGTGGGGTGAAGCTGCGGCCTCCCCATTAACTTCAATAGCAAGCTGGATTGCTCCAATGTCACATTCTGGCTGTCATCCCGTGATTGACTCCATACTTGGGGAAGAATTGAATTCGCCCAGTGATATTGAAAGAATTTCATGGAAAGTAAAACAAAGCTCTTTTTATGGAATTATTCAAAGTGACCTAACGTTCTCTGGAATTGAAATAGCACTCTGGGATTTGATTGGAAAGGCTAGAGAAGTTCCTATTTATCAATTGCTTGGTTACAAGAAATCTGAACCCAAACTTCCTTATGCTTCAGTCTTATTTGGGGATACTCCAGAGCAGACTCTTCAAAAAGCAAAAACAATTCGTTCTGCAGGGTTTTCAGCTATTAAATTTGGTTGGGGACCTTATGGCCGGGGAAGTGTCGAAATCGATGCAGATCATGTTTTTGCAGCTCGAGCAGGTATTGGAATGGATGCTCATTTAATGATTGATGCAGGAACCATTTTCAATGAAAATCTAGAAGCTGCTTCACAGAGGCTTCAAAGTTTATCCGATGCGAAAGTTACATGGTTTGAAGAGCCGGTAGCGGCGGCAGCCGTTTCTGTCTATAAGGAGCTTTCACGCAAAAATCCTTTAGTGCCACTGGCGGGTGGAGAAGGTGCGCACAACGTATTTCAAGCCGAAGATTTAATTAAAAATGGTGGGATAAGTTATATTCAAATAGATACGGGGTATGTAGGAGGAATTGGTGCTGCTTATCGAATTGCAAATTTTGCTAAAAATCGTGGAGTACAATTTGTTAATCATACTTTCACATCACACTCGGCATTATCTGCCTCTATGCAACCGTTTGCTGGACTCAAGGATTCTTGGATCGCTGAGTATCCAATGGAACCAAAGCTTCTTTGCATCGAATTAAATGATTCTAAGATAATGCCAGATAAAAATGGAATGATTTCTGTTCCAGAAAGTCCTGGTCTAGGGATTTCTTTTAGCACTGATGGAATTTCTAAATATTTAGTTGATGTTGAGATTATCGTAAATAAAAAAGTTTTATATTCATCTCCATCTATTTAAATCGCTATTGAGAAACTATTAATTTTAGTAATCATACTTTCTGCAGCAGTCCTAGCCTTGGATTCTCACTTGGCATAGCTGAAGTAGCTACTATTATTTTACCTACCCAGAAAAGGGCGTTGTTTATAAAGGCTTTGCTTGCATTAATATTTTCCCTTTATGATCGGCCCACTACTGGAGGAACAAATTGACGGTGCTCAGCAGTGGGGGCGCAAAGAAAATCTAAATCACAGCCAAGATTCGGTTGTAAAACGCTTCGTTGGTAGAGCAGTGGCCAGCCCCGCATATGCTCAGTAGTAAAACCTTTCCAACGAATACGCCGTTGCGCCAATTCAGCATCACTCAATCGCACGTTCACTGAGCAATTTTCTACATCTAACTCGATGATGTCGCCATTCTCAATCAGTGCAAGCGGTCCACCTACTGCTGCCTCTGGTGAAACATGAAGTAGACATAGACCAAAAGAGGTTCCCGACATTCGTGAATCTGTAATACGAACCATGTCTTTCACTCCTTCCTTTGCAAGTTTCGTTGGGATTGGAATCATTCCCCACTCAGGCATACCTGGAACGCCCACTGCACCGCAACCTCGTAAGATTAAAACTGAATCTTTAGTAACCGGAAGTTCTGGGTCTTCGAGTTTCGTACGCATCTCATCGTAGCCTTCAAAAATAAAGGTAGGCCCACAATGCTTAAAGAGGGACTCGGATGCAGCGGAGATTTTTAGTAACGCCCCATCAGGAGCAATATTTCCTTTCAATAAAAGAAATGCACCATTAGTACGAAGTGGGTTATTAATTTCTCGTATCGCTTCACTGGGGGTAAACTCTGCATCAATATTTTCACGCCATGGTTTACCAAACACACTTAGCGCATCAAGTTCCATGTGAGATTCTATGCGCTTTAATAATTGAGGTAATCCACCTGCTTGATGAAAATCTTGAATCAGGAATCGCCCTGACGGCTCAATATCAGCAAGTACTGGAATTCCTTTTCCTAATTTATTTATATCATCAACTGTTATCTCCCCGCCAATTCTTCCTGCGCAAGCAAAGATATGTATTAACGCATTAGTCGAGCCCCCGATTGCATGGAGAAGGCGGATAGCATTTCTAAATGAAGCTGCAGTTGCAATCTTTGAAGGTATCAAGTTTTCTTGAACCATCTCTACAATTCTTCTACCGGATGCACGGGCACAATCTCGTCGTTCCTGAGTCTCTGCAGGGATTGTTGCACTACCTGGGAGCATAAAGCCAAGCATCTCTGTCATAAGTGCGACTGAACTTGCTGTGCCCATGGTGTTACATGAACCAAGACCACAGCTGAGACACTTTTCGAACTCTTGCCACTCTTCATCAGAGATTCGCCCACTGCGCCAATCGTCCAGTACACGCCAGAGATCGGTTCCTGTTCCGATTTTCTGTCCCTTATAAAAAGAAACTGGACGCGCTCCAGCTGTAACCATTAACGCTGGAAGATCTGCACTGAATGCACCCATGAGTGCACCTGGAACGCTCTTGTCACAGTTTGCCAAAAGTACAACTCCATCAAGCGGATAAGAGCGTAAGTTTTCTTCAATTTCGATTGAAAGTAAGTTTCGGTAAAGCATTGAACTAGCTTTCATTAAATCTTCACCTAAAGACATTACTGGGAATGAGACTGGCAGTCCCCCTGCTTCCAAAATCCCGGTTTTGATATCTTCAATGAGCCTTCGTAACGGCAGGTTGCAAGGGTTCAATTCACTAGATGAATCCGCGATTCCAATAATTGGCTTCTCATTATTTGCTGGGACTTCTAGTCCGATATTTCGCATCACCACCCGGTGAGATACTGCAGTTTCATCATTACCCGAAAACCACTCACTGCTACGCATTTTTCAACTTTCTAGTTTGTATTCTTTTTAAAAAAGCATATCATAATTTAAATCTACAAAACTTTTTTGGGCTAATGAAAAATCTACCTACTAATCAGCCCATGGATATACATCCTCATCAAATGCGGTAATTGTTGGCTTCTCAATCGTGAGCGCATTGAAATATCGGATTAGAAAATGCATCTTAGCATTAGCTAGGGCTCATGTATAAACTATAAGTGAAAAGGCTCCCATTGGTGGCAAGTTAGATGGACTCGTTATTTCGCAAGAACTTAACGAAATCTGGCACCTCGAAAATTAGTTATTGCTATTAGCAATTAGTTCCCCAGCTTTCCAGCCGATCATGATGCTAGCAGCATTGGTATTGCACGAAACTACCGTGGGCATAATCGATGCATCAGCGATGCATCAGCGATGCGAAGATTGGCGATTCCCTGGACTCGAAGCTCGGGGTCAACTACTGCTCCAGAATCAATTCTCATCCGGCACGTGCCCACTGGGTGATAGACCATTTGAAATTGGGATATCGCAAGCAACAGGGCAGACCTATATTCACCTTCTAGAAATTCTCGAGCGGCTTTCGAGTGAATAACAAGTCCGAAAACCTCTACTCTTAGCCCATGATCACTACTCGTGTTGACTTAAACAATCGCCAGATATCCG
>BJFZ01000061.1 GCA_014190175.1 Actinomycetes bacterium
TAAAAGATTACAACCCATCCTTTGGCTTTAAGCGCTTAAACAATGCAACAATTGCGCCAATTGCTATAAGTAATAGCCCTATTGGCACACTGCCCATCAACAACCACAGATAACCTCCACTGCCTGAACCCTCATCAAACATAGAGACGTTACCGATAAGGGAAGTAATAAAGGCAATGGCTATAGGCAAAAAGGCTAGGACCAGGCCTGCACGTATTAAAGGCATGATGTAAGGGTAGAGGCAAAGGTGGAGTTGGGATCAAGGGCACTTCACGAAAGTTCTCGCGGTTCTATCAGGTACTTGGCAACAACTGAAGACCCACCGCACTACAAGCTTACACACCAGATCACTAGCCCTTAATTGCACCTTCCATAACACCTTTAACAAGCTGCTTGGATACGACGAAGAAGAGAATTATGAGCGGAAGAGTTGCAAAGAAAGCCGCACCCATTTGGGCCGCATGGTTGACTAAGTAAGCTTGCTCTTTCATTTGAGCTATTGCCATCTGGATCGTGAGAAGTTTATCTCCATCCAAAATCAACATCGGCCACAAGAAATCATTCCATGCATTTAAGAATGAGAAGAGACCCATTACCAGGGCTGTTGGCCTTACTAATGGAAATACAATTTTGAGATAAATCTGCCATGGAGATGCACCATCGATGCGAGCAGCTTGAATCACTTCATCTGTAATGACGGCACTAATACTCTGGCGCATCCAAAAGACGCCAAATGCCGAAACTAAACCAGGGACGATAATCGCCTTAAGGTCATTATTCCACCCTAGTTTGGTTACAAGAATGTACATTGGAATTATGCCCAATTGTCCTGGAATCATCATAGTCAGGAGAATAAATCCGAAGAATTGCTTCTGGCCTCTAAATTTCAACTTTGCAAAAGCATAACCTGCAAACGTACAGAAGAAGATATGAGAGATGGCCATGGTAAATGCGATTGTGAATGAAATAAGAATTGCTCGACTAATATTTGCATATTGAAAAATTACATCAAAAGTATTCCCAAGTTCATGACCCAAAGTGAATCGTGGGGGATTCTTAGCTATTTCATTCTTCTTATTTGAAGCGACAACTAACATCCACCAAAATGGGAATGCAACTAGAAATGTACTTATTGATAGAACTAAATAAGCAGCGAGTGACCCTAGCTGAATTCGCTTTTTAGTCTTTTGTGAAGTAAGTGCTATAAGTTGTGTCATGTCAGTCCTTCGCAATCTTGCTAGCTATAGTTGCATTAATTACTGCAAAAATGACAACACAGAAGAAAATAAATATTCCAATTGCTGCACCGTAACCAAATTGGAATTTCCTAAATGCTTCTTCATAAAGAAACATCGCGAGTGTGTAGAACTGTTTATCATTTCCACCTGTGACTCCGCCAAGAATGTATGGTTCATTGAAGGTTTGAAGGCCACCGATTGTGGACATAGTCACTGTAAAGATGAGAACATTTCTTATTCCAGGCAGGGTGATAAATTTGAATTGCTCCCAGGCATTGGCTCCATCCAGCTGGGCTGATTCATAGAGCTCCCTGGGTATGGATTGCATAGCTGCCAGATAAATTAAGGCGTTGTAGCCCGTCCAGCGCCAAATGATCATCGTGGCAATTTCTATGTGGCTAGAAAGCGTTCCATTCATCCAATTGATCTTGTTGATGCCAAAGAAATGCAATGCATAGTTGATCAGACCGAAATCTCGACCATAGAGTGAACTGAAAATTACAGCGATTGCCAGGACTGAAGTTACGTTAGGAATGAGAATGGCTGAACGCCAGAACCCCGAGAATCTCAAGCGAGTGCGGTTGAGCAGGGTTGCCATATATAGAGCTAGAGCAAGCTGGGGGATAGTTCCAAGGACCCAAATACTTAGAGTATTTCTTAGAGCTTTCCAGAGAGTGTCATCGGCAAGTAAATTGATGAAATTTCCAAGTCCAATGAACTCTTTCGTTCCAAGTGGATCCCAATTAAACAAAGCCATATAACTTGTATATAGAATCGGGAAGATTCCAAAAATCAAATATAGGAAATAGAATGGAGAAACTGCAAAGAATGCAAGGCGACCTTCTCCAGCGCGAATTGAAGATTTTTTCTCAGCTCGATTAATTCTGGGTAGTTTCATTATTTCTCCATTGTAGTTGCGAATCCACGATTAAGGGAATACCGAAGGTGGTAGTGACTAAGTCACTACCACCTTCAGACCCGCCCCTGTAATAAAAAGTTTAAGGTTTAAGAAAGAGCCTTAATCTTTTTAATTTCTTTCATGAGCTGTGCCCAAGAAGCTTCTGGAGTTTGCTTACCAGAAGCCATTCGACCGACAGCTGCGTTGTAGGCATCCTTAACAGATACCTGATACTTACCTTCGTAGATAGGCTTCTTAATAGCCATAACCACATCAGAGAAGATCTTGCCAATAGGAGCGTTATTCCAAGCGATATCCTTAGCAGCTAAGAACTTAGGATCCTTGTATACAGCTGGTGTTGTAGGCAGTACACCCTTGTCAAGGAATAGCTTTAACTGTTGTTCTGGTGCAAGAACCCAGCTGATGAACGTCCAAGCTTCCTTAGGGTGAGCGGCAAACTTAGGAATCGTGAGTTGAGATCCACCCCAGTTAGCTCCGCCGCCAGGCATTTGCGCTACATCCCATGCGCCAGGAATATCCTTTGCATTGTTCTGGATGTTAGCAAGCAACCATGAAGGACAAAGCATTGCAGCAAAAGCTCCATTGCCCATTCCTTGGTTCCAGTCACTGCTCCATAGTTCAATTTCAGCTGAAAGCTTCTTAGTTGCAAAAGTTCCAGCAAGATCATAAGCCTTCTTAACCTGTGGAACTTCTACGATTTTGTCAGTTTTCTTGTCATAGAACTGCACGCCGTCAGCACCTTGACGAGAAACACCTTCAAATAGTGAACCTACGTTATCAAGGAATGGCTTACCTGTTGCAGCAACGTACTTTTGTGCAAATGCGGTGAGCTTTTCAGGCGTAGAGGTTGCAGCAGAGACTGCGCCTCGCTCATTTGGAAGGCCTGCCTTCTTTAGCAAGTCTTGGCGGTAACACATTGCAAGTCCGCCAACATCTGTTGGAATACCAATGATGGTTCCATCGCGAGCAACGCCTTGCTCCCAACGCCAGTTGATATAATTCTTCTCAAGAGTATTTGCTTTGAATGTCTTACCAAGGTTTGTAAATAACTGTGGGTATGCCTTAAATCGAGAAGAGTATCCAACTTCTATGCAAGCAATATCTGGTCCAGAACCTGCAATTAGCTGAGTGAGCAAACCATCATGGTGAGCATTGAAGTCAGCAGTTTTTACCTTAATCTTGATGTTTGGATTAACTGTCTCCCACTCTTTAAGCAGATTAGAGAGGTTAAGATCATTAAAACAGCTGAGAGTAATCTCAACTGGAGCAGCTACTGCTGGAGCAGCTGGGGCAAGAAGAGCTCCCATCACTACAAATGCAGCAAGGATTCGAATCTTTCGAATTTTTTTGAACATGTATCCTCCGGATTAATTGTGCTCCCTGAGAACGGTTCCCAAGCATGAACTCCATGAGCCATGAGAGCGCTCTTATAATTCATCCCTCAGCCTCTAATTGCAAGGGGGTTTTATGGGAATTTACATTAAGTTATCTAATTGTTACCAAGCGATTACGCTCAAATTTCATGACTTGAGGCCAATTTTCAAGAGCGCTCTCAAAATTGCTCCTCTTGCATTACAGTTCGTGATAGCCCCTGCGAAGTAGTTCGCCTGACTGTGATGGATAAGGACAAGCCATGAATCGCCAATCGCTGCACATTAGGGGGGCCGATGGCTTCCGTGCTGCTGCTTGTTTACTCGTACTTTTTCATCACCTGACGCAAAAGATGAATCCGGATGCAGCGCCAAGCTGGTTTGCAAATATTCACCACTTTGGTATGCGGGGAGAGGTGGGCGTTAGTCTTTTTTTCGTACTCTCTGGCGCATTGCTGTCTTATCCATTTTGGATCTCTTTCATCAATGGCACTTCACACCCAACAATCAAGAATTACTCCATCGCACGCGTGGCGCGTATTGTGCCCGCTACTTGGCTTAATCTCATTCTTTGCACATTGATTGCACTTTATCTCTATGAAATTCCTGTGAACTTCAACATGCTTATTGCGGGATTACTTTTTATCAATAGTTATCACTACTCGACCTTTTTTCCTGCCGAACTTAACGGTCCACTTTGGTCAATCGGCTTGGAAGTTTCTTGCTATGTCATCCTTCCCTTCCTTTTGTATCCAATCATCAAAAAGGCAGGGACTTTCCTGAAAGCCTTTGCAACTCTTATCTTTGTCCTCATTTTCCTTCAGGTGATAGTTAATCCATGGGTGATTAAAACCTTCATGACAAGTGATGATGGAAAAGGATGGGATAAAGGTCTAGTTGGGGGAGCAAAAGCCTGGCTGCCATATTGGAACGTCAACTCATTTTTTTCTCAATTTTTAGTAGGTTCAATCGCTGCACTAGTGATTGCTCGCTTACGAAAAAACATTAAGCCAGCTTCGATCCTCTTTGATATCGCAGGAGGAGGCCTTCTATTTGCGGCAGTTGCAGTAGTCGGAGTTCGATTAATTCCCGGCGCACCAGACGCCTTGACCAAGCAGCCTTACCTTTCTCCAATCTACGCAATCATCATGGCCGCTGCTTTAGTCTGCATTGCGATGAGTCGCTATGCCTACAAAATCGTTGATAATCCTTTGTTTGTCTGGATTTCTAAGATTTCCTTTGGAATTTACCTGTGGCACCAGGTAGTTCAAAACATTCTCCAGAGAAGTTTCAAGGAATCTTATGTCTACTTTGGAATCACAGATATAGGGCAATGGACACGCTTGAGTGTGCTTGTCATCGCGATTGCCGTAGCTATGGCTTCTTTTAGTTGGTACTTCTTTGAGAAGCCAATTCTCCAACTAGCTCGTAGAAAAATCTCATCATGAAGGCTCGGGTGTTTATAGTTCTGGCAGCGATTTTGGCCTCCACATTTCTCTATGCAATTCCAACAGCACAGGCCTTCGCGCCAAAATTTCCACTTTCTACATCAGGAAATAAGATTATTGACTCCTCTGGAGCACAAGTAATTTTGCAAGGCGTCAACTGGTATGGAATGGAAAATGAACCTGGAACGGTCATTGGACTCAATGCTAGAGATTATAAACTTATGCTGAAACAAATTAAGCAGACTGGCTTTAATGTGATTCGAATTCCATTTTCGATGCAGACTCTGACTAAAGGAAAAGAAGTTTCTTCAGTTGCAGATTACATTGGTTCAAATAGAGAACTTAAAGATAAATCGCCGATCGAAGTTTTGGATGCACTCATTCTTGAGGCAAACGTGCAAGGGTTGATGATTATTCTAGATAACCACTCACAGGCCGATCAGGGATATAGAAATGATCTTTGGTATGGCCAAGCAGGTTTCACGGAAGATAATTGGGTAGAGATGTGGAAGTCTCTAGCTATTCGCTACAAAGATTCACCTAATGTTGTGGGTTTTGACTTAAAGAATGAGCCACATGGTAAAGCGACATGGGGAGATGGATCTGCCACCGATTTTAGACGTGCCGCTGAAAGAGCTGGAACTGCCATTCAAGAGGTTAATCCGAACCCATTAATAATTGTTGAAGGCATTGAGAACCAAGTTGCCGGTGGACAGAAATTGAATGGACATTGGTGGGGTGGCAATCTCGAGGGAGTCAGAAACAATCCCGTACGACTTCCAGTTACCAATAAAGTTGTTTATTCTCCTCATGAATATGGCCCGGAGGTTTCGCCCCAGCCTTGGCTCACCTCGAAAAACCTTGAGAAAAACCTGCTCGATCGCTGGAGTAAGGGTTTTGGATATATCCATGATCAGAAGATCGCTCCAATCCTCATTGGTGAATTTGGCGCAATAGATTTTTCTCCTAAGACACTTAGCGGGCGATGGATAAAAACCTTTACGGATTACCTGGGCAAAAAAGGTATGAGCTGGACCTACTGGGCTTGGAATCCTGGCTCAGGAGATACCGGTGGTCTACTTACGCCAGATATGGTGACTTTAGAAAAAAAGAAAATGCCAACAATTCTTAATCTGATAAAGGTGCAAAAGAAATTACTTCCGCAGGGATAATCCCATTACCTAGATGCCCAGATAAGTCCATTTTGTATCGCAGTTGTAACTGAATCATTCATAACGACATTTAGATTATGCCCGGGGCTACAAATGAATATCTTTCCATTGCCCCACTTGCGGACCCACATCGCAGGTGAGGTAACTTCACTTTCCCAAGGATCGCCCTCACGAGCCAGCTGAGTTGAAGTGGCAAGTACGTGCATGTAGGGATCGGTGAGTAACCAATACTGCTCAGTGATCAATTCAAAATCATCGAGTTGCTTGGTGATCGGATGTAACTTTCCTTGAGGTGTGATTTCAATGGTGTGAGGGATAAAAAAGTCATCTTCATTTCCGGTGCGTTGGGCTGGCGCTTTAGCAGGATGGGCAACAAACTTGCCGCCAATCATTTGGTAGTACGCCTCAGATTGAGGGAAGCCAACAAGCACTCCGCCATGCCAGCCCACGAACCCAGTTCCATCAGCCACGGCAGTAAGTAAGCCTTGGGTTGATGGCTCATCGATATCACTTTCAATACATTGAATGATGAGATCAATTTTTGACATCACGGCTTTATCTGAATAGATGGTGGGCGAGTCTGAAACCTGTATGGAGAATCCGGCAGATTCAAGGAAATCGCGGAAATACTCAGTCGTCTCGACAGGCTGGTGAGCGGGTCGGCCCCCACGAACGATTAAGACTCTCTTCACGTAGCGATACCTAGTTTCTTAACTTCGATAATTAATTGTCATAGATTACTTTGAAAATTCTGGAATGTGGGGCCGATGGGCTATA
>BJFZ01000062.1 GCA_014190175.1 Actinomycetes bacterium
ATGGAATTAATTACCTCTATCCTTCTAGCGTTGGCTGCAGTTGTTATTGGTATTGGACTTATCGTGTGGGGCGTAAACGGACTTCGTCGAAGGGGTAGTAGGTAATGGTTTTTCAAATTCCAGATGGGCTACATCCAGATCTCAATCCGCTTGCATGGTTGGTTGGAACATGGATCGGTAAAGGTCGCGGTGAATACGAAACCATTCCACCTTTTGAGTTTGCGCATGAAGTTGTATTTGCTCACGACGGCCGTCCCTTTCTTACTTACTGCTCTCGTTCATGGATATTAGATAGCGATGGAGAAATTCTTCGTCCAGGGGGTTCAGAAACAGGATTCTGGCGAGTTAAGCCCGATAACGTTTTAGAAGTTGTTATCTCTCATAACACGGGAATTAGCGAAGGATGGGTTGGACGTTTTGATGGTCCAAAGATTCAATTAGAAATGGATCGAGGTTATTCAGCACCAACTGCCAAGATTGTTACCGCTGGTTCTCGCCTTTATGGCCTCGTCGAAGGCGAACTATTCTTCGCATACGACATGGCAGCCGAAGGCCGCATGATGCAACCACACCTTTGGTCAACTCTTCCCCGCGTTAGTTAAATAATCTCCGGTTCTCACAATCATTTATCAACGGTAGAATGCCCTTATGAAAGGCCATATCGCTACTTTGATGGTGCACACCTCACCGTTGGATCAACCAGGTGCAGGCGATGCCGGTGGCATGAATATCTATGTTGCCGAGAGTGCAAAACGCATGGCGGCTATGGGAGTTAGCATTGATATCTTTACTCGCAGAGCTTATGCCGATTTGCCCGACACGGTGGAGCTAGCACCCGGCGTTACTGTCAGACATTTGGATGCCGGTCCCGTTGAAGGTGTAACTAAAGAAGAGTTACCGCAATATATTCCAGCACTTGCTCGTCAATTTACGAGCGCACTGGAGGGAACAACTACCTATAACGTTATTCATTCTCACTATTGGATTTCTGGCGAAGTTGGCATGCCCGCTAGCAAAAAATTAGGTATTCCACTTATTCATACCATGCACACAATGGCTAAAGTAAAGAATTTAAACTTAGCCCAAGGCGAATCACCAGAGCCAGGCTCTCGTGTTCGAGGTGAAATGGAAGTTGTTGAATCTGCCCAAGGACTCATTGCTAACACAGATTCAGAAGCTGCAAGTTTGGTTTCTCTATATTCAGCATGTCCAGATTTAGTTCACGTCGTAACACCGGGTGTTGACCTCTACACCTTTACTCCTGGGCAAGGAAGAGCGCACGCACGCGGACTTTTGCAAATTCCAACCGATGCTCACGTCATCACTTTTGTTGGTCGCATACAGCCACATAAAGGTCCCGATCTATTAATTCGCGCAACGGCAGAGATGCTCGCTCACTCACCCCACTTGCGAAGCAAACTTATAGTTTTCGTCATTGGGGGAGTCTCTGGTGCTGGCACGGCAGAAGTTGAGAAATTAAAAGAGATGGTGAAGTGGCTAGGCATAAGCGATGTTGTTCGTTTCTTGCCACCAATTTCTCGCAAAGATTTACCAGATTGGTACCGAGCAGCAGATTTAGTATGCGTTCCAAGTTACAGCGAATCATTTGGATTAGTAGCACTTGAATCACAAGCCTGTGGAACACCCGTAGTTGCAACAGCAGTGGGTGGCCTTCGGACAGCTGTTGCTGATGGAATTTCTGGCGTATTAGTTGATGGACACGATCCACGCGCTTGGTCTTCAGTATTAGCCCGTTTATTGGCTGAACCTCAGCGTCGAGTCTTACTTTCCATGGGCGCGTTAGAGCATGCAACTCACTTTGGATGGGATTCAACAGCGCGAGGAACTATAGATATTTATGATCGTGTGCTTTCAGAGAGTGCAAAAATTCGCGCAACCTATGGGCGATAAGTAAATGACTTCAATTGACCCAAGAGTCACTATTGAAGAGTTTCTAGATTCGCATGCACTAGATTTTGAACGAAGAAATGAAAATACCTTCTTGGTGACATTGCCAGGAGATAAAAAACTGGAAACGCACTGCGCTCTCTTAGTAGGGGATCATTCTCTGAGCATTAATGCATTCGTTATTCGAAAGCCTGATGAAAACGCAGGCGCAGTTCACGAATGGTGCATGCGAAAAAATGCCGGGCTGTATGGAGTTGCCTTCGCGATTAATGATTTAGGTGATGTCTTTCTCGTCGGGCGTTTGCCCCTAAACGCTGTAACGGATCGAGAAATCGACCGGCTATTAGGCGCGGTTTTACAGTATTCAGATTCGGCATTTAATCCACTATTAGAATTGGGATTCACCTCGGCAATTAGGCGTGAATGGGCTTGGCGAGTATCTCGCGGAGAATCCTTAGCTAACCTAAAAGCATTTGAACATTTGGTTTAGAGAGTCTGTTAAGGCATACCTAAAAATCTAAATAACATGTGAAAGAGAGCTCCACATAGCGCTGCAGCAGGAAGTGTTAATACCCAAGCCGCTAAAATATTCTTGACAATTTTCCATCTAACCCACTTAAACCCACGCGTAGCCCCTGCACCAATAATCGAAGAGGTAATTGTGTGCGTCGTGCTAATTGGTGCTTTAAAATGAATTGCCATAATAAAAAGAATGCCTGAAGCTACCGATTGCGATGCAACACCCCGAATTGGATCCATCTCAATCATGTGCTTTCCAAGGGTCTTCATTATTCGCCAACCACCAGCGTACGTTCCTAAACTAATTGCTACTGCGGCCAAAACTTTTACCCATACAGGAATTGTGTCTCCCGAATGCAATCCACCAACAACAAGTGCCAATGTTATGACACCCATGGTTTTTTGAGCGTCTTGCAATCCATGACCTAAGGACATTGTTCCTGCTGCAACGATTTGTCCAACACGAAAACCTTTTCCTGCCCGCGATCGTTTGGCGTTTCTAAAAATAAATTGCAACAAAAGCGTTAAGAGAAAGGCAAGGCTTAAACCAACTATTGGCGAGATAACCATTGGAGTCGCAACTTTGTCGATGACTCCCTGCCAGTGCACGACTTCTCGAGCAGCAAGTGCCGAACCAACAAGTCCTTCAATAAGTGCATGGGATGAAGAGGATGGAAGCCCAAGCCACCATGTCAGCAGATTCCAAGAGATTGCTCCTAAGAGGGCAGCCATCACTACAACCAGACCAGCGTTGCTGGTCTCAACATCAATAATTCCTTTACCAACTGTTTTTGCTACACCTTCACTTATGAACGCACCTACAAGGTTTCCGATTGCAGCAATAGCAAGTGCAGTGCGTGCTTTTAGTGCTTTAGTCGCAATAGATGTAGCAATTGAATTTGCAGCATCATGGAAACCATTGGTGTAATCAAAGACTAAGGCGCATGTGACAATAAGTATTACTAAAAGATAGGAAGTTGACACGAATTAGGATTCCTTGAGTGCGATAGTTCTAATTGTTCTGGCAACCCTAGCCATTTCATCGAGTGAATCTTCAAATAAATCAATCACAGATTCAAGACGCAAGACGGTCATGGCGTCAAAACTTCCGCTAAATAGCAATGAAGTTATCCGGCGATGAATACGATCTCCCTCATCTTCGATTCAATCTGCCTCAAGATAGTAATGTTCTAAATCTTTCAAATTTTTAAGTCTAGGCATACTGCTTGCAGTTAACTCCGCAAGCCTTCTGGCTACATCTACTAAATCACTCGTTCCTTGTGGGAATTCGCCAACGCCATAAAGAATTACTAAATCGGTAGCTTCTTCAAGCGCATCCATTGCATCATCTAGATAATTCGCAAGTTGTTGTAAATCGCCACGATCGTATGGAGTCACAAACATGTCATCGACACGTCGGACTATCTTTCCTAGGAGTTCATCTGCTTCGGTCTCAATAGCGCCTACGCGTTTAGCCAAATCTTTTCTGTTTTCCATAGGTCCGTTTACCAGATCCACCGCCGTGCGCGCACCAGAGGCCAGCCGCTCAGCAAGAGAGGTGTATAGGTCGAAAAGCACAGCGTCTTTAGGTGTTAGCGCCACAGAAATCTTCTTGGAATCAAAGGTAGGTAGAAGAAGTATAAGTCGTGGCAGGATAGGCACATGAGTACATTTGAATTAATTCTTTTGCGCCATGGCGAAAGCGAATGGAATGCTAAGAATCTTTTCACTGGCTGGGTTGATGTTGCTCTCTCACTTAAAGGCGAAAATGAGGCGAAGCGAGGCGGGCAACTTCTTAAAGAAAGAGGTTTATTTCCCGATTTACTCCACACTTCGCTCCTTCGCCGAGCGATACACACTTCGCAGCTTGCACTAGATGAATGCGATCGGATGTGGATTCCCGTTAGGCTTTCCTGGCGGCTCAATGAGCGTCATTACGGTGCTTTACAAGGTAAGGATAAAAAAGAGGTTCTCGCACAATACGGAGAAGACCAGTTCAAATTATGGCGCCGTTCTTATGATGTTCCGCCACCACCAATAGATGATTCAGATATGTATAGCCAGGCAAATGACCCACGTTATACAGAAATTGGGTCACCAGTTCCTAACACCGAGTGCCTGAAAGATGTTGTTGCTCGCATACTCCCCTATTGGAATGAGTCAATTGCTCCTGATTTAAAAACTGGGAAAAGAGTCCTGGTAACCGCTCATGGTAATTCACTGAGGGCGCTTGTAAAACATTTGGATGGAATTTCGGATGCAGATATTGCGGAACTCAATATTCCAACAGGCATTCCTTTGTTATATAAATTGGATGCGCAACTGCGTCCGATTATTAAAGGTGGAGAATATTTAGATGCAGATGCGGCAAAGGCTGCGATCAGCGCTGTTGCAAATCAAGGAAAAAGCTAATTTGATTTTTTGGAGTATTCCCCAGTAACAAGAAAGTACACTCGGCGGGCAACTGATACTGCGTGGTCGGCACAACGTTCGTAATATCGACCAAGAAGTGTCATATCAATTGCAGTTTCAATGTCATGTGACCAAGATTCATCAAGCAGAGTTGCGAATAATTTACGGTGTAATCTATCCATCTCGTCATCGTCTCGCTCTACTTCAAGAGCCACCGTCAAGTCGTGCGAATCTAGAAGCGAAGTTACTTTTACAATAATCCTTTTTGCAGTATCACCCATTTCTTGAATTGTGAGCGCAAGCTCTGGAGGCACGGCAGTTGCTGGATAACGCATTCGTGCAATGCGCGCAATATGATGGCAAAAATCTCCCATACGCTCAAAGTCAGCGCTCATGCGAAGCGAAGTAACAAGTGCGCGCAGATCACTGGCGACAGGTTGCTGGCGGGCCATAACATTAAGTGTTTTAGCGTCGAGGTCATGCTGAATCACATCTACGCGGTCATCTTCGGCGATAACTTCTTCTGCAAGTGCTAAGTCTGCAGTCAGTAGCGCCGTTGTCGCGCGGTCCATGGCTGTACCTACCAACGTTGCCATAGAGATCAACGTTTGGTTGATAGCTTCTAGATCATCATGGAAGGCGTCGCGCATGGGGTTAAGGGTAGTTCTAGTCCAGACTTCTTTTTGCTCCCAGCGTGAGCGTGGCGTTGCCTTTGGGTGAACATGCGGTGAAGTAGGCAGGCAGGCTCAATTATTGGCAGGAGGTGCTTGCCGACACTGCCTACGATTAGGGCATGAGTTGGTTGGGGAAGCGCCGAAACCTAGATGGCTCGTCAGGGTCAATTAATGAAAATGTTTCCGCAGAAGTGCGAGAACTTCTTGATGTCATTGATATTGCAAGTGTGATTCTTGCTCCTGGTGAAATACCTTTTTATTACTCTCCAACGGCACTAACTCTTGGAGTTATTCGCGATGGAAGAGTTGCTGGAGAAGAGCTGCTTGCACTGATACGAGTGGTAAGGCGAACCGGAATTCCACAGACTGGCTTCATTGAAGTTCCTCGAGGTCCCATCGGGGAAGGTACGCGTCGCCTTTCGGTAAAAGTAACAAAACTAGGTGGAGAAGATTTGGTCCTTGCATTGCTGAGCGATGAAAGCGAAGCAGAAAGAATTGATGCAGTCAGACGTGATTTCGTTGCAAATATTTCCCACGAGTTGAAAACTCCAATCGGGGCGCTATCTTTATTAAGTGAAGCAGTCCTGGGCGCTAGTGATGAACCCGATGCGATTCGAAAGTTTGCAGTGAGAATGCAGAAAGAAACTAAACGGTTGAGCGACTTGGTTCAAGAAATTATCAACTTGTCTCGACTTCAAGACGCCGATCCTTTGCTAGATGCGATTACAGTTGATGTTGATGATATTGTTGATGAAGCGCTAAATCAGTGCCAGCTTGAAGCTGATATGCGTGATATTGAATTTATACGTGGCCAAAGAGTTTTTGCGATTGTAGTTGGAGATCGAACTCAGTTAGTTATGGCAATTCATAATTTGATTCAAAATGCTATTAATTACAGCCCTGATCGCACAAAGGTAACAATTAATACCGAAGCATCTGAAGGAATTGTCGAAATCTCCGTAATCGACCAAGGTATTGGTATTTCTGAACAAGATATTGCTCGTATATTTGAACGCTTTTATAGAGTAGATTCAGCGCGTTCCCGCGAAACGGGTGGCACTGGCTTAGGTTTGTCTATTGTTAAACATGTTGCCGGAAATCATGGTGGTGATATTTCAGTATGGAGTTCACTCGGTGTTGGAAGTACTTTCTCAATGAAGCTACCAATTGGTGAAGAGAAACTTGAAATAGGGAGCCAAGCATGACAAAAATACTTGTCGTTGAAGATGAAGAATCTTTCTCTGAGGCAATTTCCTTCTTGTTGAAAAAGGAAGGATTTGAAGTAGACATTGCAAAAAATGGGCCTGATGCCATTTCTCAATTTGAGGCACATGGTGTAGATCTAATCTTGCTAGAC
>BJFZ01000063.1 GCA_014190175.1 Actinomycetes bacterium
TAATAGAAGCAAAACTGATTTCCCCGAAGCCGGAAGAATTAATGCAGCTATAAGTGCTCCGCCAACAATTGCCCCATTTACTACAACATCGTAAACAGCAAAAACACGACCACGGAAGTAATCATCAATTTTTGATTGAACTAAGGCATCATTTGTTACTTTAAGACTTTGACCAAAAACGCTTCCAAAAAAAGCCGTCAGATATAAAGGAAAAGGCTGCTGAGAAAGTGCTAAAAGAAGGGGCGGAAAAACGTTAAGTAAAATCATCAATCTAATCCACCTGTGGCGGCCCAAGCGCGAAACCCCAAAAGGGGCAAGCAGAGCACCGCATGTAATTCCAACTCCAGCTATAGATAGAGCAAGTGCTAAACCAGAGAGCCCAGCTTCAGGATTGTCAGGAGAATTAAAAGTATTTCTCTCTAAAAGTAGGGCTACAAGGAGCAGGGCAGTTAAGGAGCCACGTTGCACGGCCGTTGCAAAAATTCCTCGAGCCACATCTGAATGGTTTTTTAGGAAAGAAAAACCCTCGCGCATTTCAACAAAACCTTGAGAAAAACTTGGCGATTTCTTCTCGTGATCTAAGGGCCCAATTTCATTCTTTTTTAATCGCAACACCAGCAATGACGCAAGAAAGTATCCACATGAAGCAACAAGAATAATGAATGCGTCAGAGTGATTAGCAGTGCTAAAAGGTTCCAGAATTTTACGAATTCCAAATCCGACACCACCCCCCAACACAACAAGAATTGAACCTCCAGTAACAGCCATAGCGTTTGCGCTTATTAACGAAGGTTGATCTGTTAAAAGTGGAAGCCCGGCCGATAACCCAGCAAGAATGAGTCTGTTTATACCAAAAGCAAAGAGGACGACAATAGTTAATTCAAGTCCAGTCTTACCTTGAAAGATAAGGAATGAAATAATGAGTAAATCTATTCCGCGAATCAAATTAGAGAAAAAGATAGCTCTTTGTCTCGACACTCGGTCAAGAATTGTTCCGATAAAAGGACCAACAAGTGAATACGGTAATAAAACAGTTGCAAAAGCTAGTGCTGCATTGAGAGCGTTAGTTTGCCTCTCCGGAGAGAAAAGAATAAAAGAGGCAAGCGCGCTTTGAAAGATTCCATCTGTGGCTTGCCCCATCCAACGTGCAGCAAACAAGCGAGAAAGTCTGGGGTGGCGCAAAAGTCCCAGGAAATTCAAACCTTGCATAACAGTAGAATAGTTTCTTTATTGGATTACGGCTCGTTATTCTTATCTTTATGATTTCTCAGCGCGCCTATATCGACTACACCCTAGATAAAAGGGCAACCTTGAGCGCCTTTTTCCGAGGAATCGTAAATGCTTGCGACGCAGACCCTTATCTTTTACTCGCAGCAAAATTTCATGGAGTGAGAGTCGAACGTTCATGTCTTGTTTGCAAAAAGAAGTCACTTGTCGAACTCAGATATATATACGGAGATCAACTCGGGCAATTCTCCGGGCGAATCAAATCCTTAGATGAGTTGGTTGAGATGGAAAAAGAATTCGGTGAATTTCGAGTGTATGTTGTAGAGGTCTGTACAGAGTGCTCATGGAACCACTTATGTGCATCTTTCCTACTTGGAGACGGTGAATTTCGAAAACCTCCCAGGAAGCAGCGAACTCTTGAAGATGATGATTGGGTTAAGAGGTAACCTTTAGTCATGATCCGCAAGGTCTTTTTTCGAATCGCCATATTTGGCGGCGGTATTGCTTTTATTATTGGCACAGCAGCTTTTGCATATGCGTATTTTACAGTCAGCATTCCAAACCCGAATGATTATGTAAACAGTCAAGCAACAATTATTCAATATTCCAATGGAGCAGAAATTGGCAGAATTGGTGCACAAAATCGGACGATAGTTCCTCTGGCAAAAATTCCACTCAATGTTCGCCATGCAGTTTTAGCGGCAGAGGATAGAAGCTTCTATACCAATCGCGCATTTAGCGTTACTGGCATCTTGAGGGCTGTCGTAAATAACTTACGAGGTGGCGCTTTGCAAGGTGGTTCAACAATCACACAACAATATGCAAAAACAGCATTTCTCACACCAGAGAGAAGCATTCAAAGAAAAATCAAAGAACTTGTTATTGCAATCAAACTTGAAAATCAACTATCAAAAGACCAAATTTTTGAAAACTATCTCAACACTATTTACTTTGGTCGAGGCTCCTATGGGGTAGAAACCGCCGCGCAGCAATATTTTAATAGAACTGTAAACCACCTAACACTTGCACAATCTGCCGTCCTAGCAAGCATTCTTAGATCTCCTGGATATTACGACCCATCGTATTCAAAAGAAAACGCTGACAGATTAACTAACCGATTCAACTATGTGGTCAAAGGAATGCTCGACGCTAATTGGATTACACAGAAGGAAGTAGATTCAATTAAGTTCCCACTTGTTCGTGAACGAATAACTTCTGGATCACTTTCTGGTCCAAAAGGTCACGTCATCGCTCTGGCACAAAAAGAACTCAATAGCCTGGGATTTAACGACGATCAATTAATGATTGGCGGATTAATCGTAAGAACAACTCTTGATCAAAAAGCCCAACAATCTGCAGTAGACGCGGTTGATAAACAAACTCCAGCTAAAGCACCCGAAGATTTGCATATTGGACTTGTTGCAATTAGACCAAGCACGGGTGAAATTATTGCTCTCTATGGCGGGAAAGATTATTTAGTGCGTCAACTCAGTGACGCAACACAAGCGATAGCACTTGCTGGCTCAACTTTCAAACCATTTGCACTCATTGCTGCGCTAGAACAAGGAATTCCGCTGACATCAGTTTGGGACGGAGATTCACCACAAATTTTTGATGATTTAGGTAAGCCTTATCCTGTCTCCAATTATGGCGATGAACAATGGGGACAAGTTGGATTACTTAAAGCAACTGCTCACTCAGTCAATACGGTTTACGTTCCACTCGGAATTAAAGTAGGGCCAGATAAAGTAGTTGATGTTGCTCGGAGGGCAGGAATTCCTCAATCGGTTGCACTCATGCCAACTCCATCGGTCGTTCTCGGGCCAGCAAGCCCACATGTGATTGATGTTGCTGCAGCTTATGCAACTTTTGCCGCGCAAGGAGTTTACGCAAAACCATTTCTTATTAGCCAAGTTCAAGGGCCAAATAAAGGAGTTCTTTATGAAGCGAAACCTCAAGGACAAGAAGTTTTTTCCAAAGATGTTATGGCTGATTTAACCTATGCGCTAGGCGAAGTTGTACGCAACGGAACTGCAACGTATGGAACATCTGGCTTAAAAAGACCTGCTGCGGGTAAGACCGGAACAAGCGAGCAGAACGCCTCAGCATGGTTTAGCGGTTACACACCACAACTTGCAGCCTCTGTTGCATTTTTTAGAGACAATGCATCAATAACACTCAATGGAATTGGTGGACTTACTTCAGTAACAGGTGGAACTTTCCCAGCAAAAGTCTGGACCGCGTTTATGAAAGGCGCGCTTAAAGGCGAACCAAGGATGTATTTTCCAAAGCCTGTAAATATTGGCGGAACAGATCCGATTGTGATGACTACACCTTCTCCTTCAATCCAACCAATCAGCCCAACTCCAAGCCAAACACCTTAAGGAAGGTGCAATGCGCACTGCCTTTAGATGGAGTCCGTTACTCCTAACGCTTATTGGTTTAACTCTTTTGGCATCCGCGCTCTCCTTTGTTAAGTCAGGGCACTGTCGGGATAATCTATGGGCATCACCGGATGTTGCAATTCATGCGTGCTATTCGGATATCCCAGCTTTATTTACAAGTCGCCATCTAGATGAACATCAATGGTCTTACATGGGTGGTTCAACATCTGTCGAGTACCCAACTCTGATGGGTGTAGTTATGTGGGCAACAGCGTGGTTGGTTCCTAACGGAGATAATTCACCACGAACATATTTCGATATTAATATCTTCTTTATCGCTCTCCTTCTTCTGGCAAGTGTTCTTATCGTTGCAAGAATCAGGCCCGAATTTGCATACCTTATTCCTCTCTCCCCTGCACTAATTGCATCCCTTTATATAAATTGGGATTTATGGGGCATTACAACAATGCTCTTAGCAATACATTTTTTTGATCGCCATAAGTATTCTTTAAGTGCGGTTTCATTGGCAGTCTCAATTGCAACAAAATTCTTTCCTGTATTACTTATATTGCCCGCCCTTTTTATTCTCTGGCGAAAAAATGAAATACGTGACGCGGTAAAATATTTAGGCATTACTGTAGGTATTTGGCTACTGATAAATCTGCCTGTTGTTTTAACTACACCTAGAGGATGGTGGACTTTCTATCAGTTAAATCTCTCTCGCGATTCTGAATGGGGATCAATTTGGTATGCCTTTTCACTTCTAGGTTTTAACATAAAGAATCTTAATTACATTTCAATACTCCTCCTGCTTGCAATTTTTTCTGCGATGGCCATTTATTTATTTGGACTTCCCAATATTCCAACTCTTGCTCAAGTAAGTTTTATCTTGATGGCCAGTGTTTTGTGTGTTGGAAAAGTTTATTCGCCACAGTACGTACTCTGGTTAGTTCCATTGGCAGTGATTGCCATGACCGATAAGAGAGCTCTACCTGCATTTTGGATATGGCAGATAGGTGAAATGATTTATCATCTTGCAATTTGGCAACACCTGGCGAGCGGTTCTGGTGGGCATCATTTCGGGCTTCCAGCCGGGGGTTATGCCATCGCAACCCTGCTTCGTGCCGGTCTTTGCGCCTACTTCATAGCGGTATTGGTCGCTCATAGCCTTAAAAAGCGCTCTCCACAGGGCAGAGATGGGCGCAGGCCGCTCCTGGATTTTCTATTCGGCTCATCATCGAGTTACCCTTAACCCCTTGCCTGGCAGATCAATCTTTTTAAGATTTACTCAAAAGGTGGGAGCAGTAACTCTCCTGTCACGGAAATACCGTGGCCGCTTTAGTCCAGAGGAGGTCGGGTTAACGCATGCGTCACTATGAATTAATGGTCATCCTTGATCCAGAGTTAGAAGAAAGAACTGTTACGCCAAGCCTTGAGACATATCTCAAGATCATCAAAGAATCCGGCGGTCGCGTCGACAAGCTCGATGTTTGGGGCAAGCGTCGCATGTCATTTGAGATCCAAAAGAAATCTGAAGGAATCTACGCAGTTGTCGATATGCACTGCGAGCCAGCTGCGATAAAGGAGTTGGATCGTCAACTCAATTTAAATGAAGCAGTTCTGCGCACCAAAGTTATGCGTCCAGAATAAATTCGAAACGCAACTTTAATCAGCATTAGAGTCAAGTAGATACGAGGAAACTAAAATGACAGCAGGAGATACCAACATCACACTCATCGGTAATTTAACCGATGATCCAGAACTTCGCTTCACACCTTCTGGTTATGCAGTTGCAAATTTTACTGTTGCATCAACGCCTCGAAACTACGACAAAGCAACTAATACATGGAAAGACGGAGAAACACTTTTTCTTCGTTGCTCAATCTGGCGTGAAGCTGCAGAGAGTGTTGCTGAATCTCTTTCAAAAGGAACTCGCGTCATTGTTTCCGGTCGTTTAAAACAGCGCTCGTATGACACCAAAGAAGGAGAGAAGCGAACAGTCTTTGAATTAGAAGTAGATGAAATTGGTCCGTCACTGCGTTATGCAACAGCAAAGGTCACTCGTACCCAACGCGGAGCCGCAACTGGCGGATTTTCAGCACCAACAGGTGATGTTGTCAACCAAGATCCATGGGCTGCAGCATCAACACCATCAACCGGAGGCGGCTGGGCTAGCTCAACCGCTGACGATCAACCACCCTTTTAACCCACCCACTATCCATCCATTCCTGCACCAATAGATAAGCAATTGGGCAGGGCACCCGAAAAGGAGCACCACAATGGGAGCACGCAATAACAGAGCGCTGAAAGAGCCGAAGAATAAGTCGGCTAAAGCGGCAGCGCTCAATAAGAAGTTTAAAAAGAAGCCATGTAGTTTCTGTCGCGACAAAGTGACATATATCGATTACAAAGATATTGCCACATTGCGCAAATACATCTCCGATCGCGGAAAGATTCGCGCTCGTCGAGTAACAGGTGCCTGCACACAACATCAACGCTCGGTTGCAACAGCTGTTAAGAACAGCCGTGAAGTTGCACTCTTGCCCTACACATCTACAGCGCGATAAGGAGATATTAAAAAATGAAACTCATCCTTACTCGTGAAGTAACAGGTCTAGGTCGCGCTGGCGATGTCGTAACCGTTAAAGATGGTTTCGCACGCAACTTCTTACTACCTCGCGGAAACGCAATTGCATGGTCGCTAGGTGGAGAAAAGCAGATTGAAGGAATCCGTCGCGCTCGCGCGTCCCGTGAAATCCGCGATATTGATCATGCTAAAGAAGTTAAGTCACTTTTAGAGAGTGCAACTATTACAGTTTCTGTAAAAGTTGGAACAGCCGGACGCCTTTTTGGTTCTGTAACAGATAAGGATGTTGCAGTTGCAATTAAAGCGTCAACTGGTCAAGATATTGATCGTCACTCAATCAAAACAGCCGGACATATTAAGAAGATCGGTGAGCACAGCGTGAAAGTTTCGCTACCTCACCATGTAGTTGCCAGTATCACCGTTAAGGTTGTTGCCCTGGCCTAAGTAAGACATAACTCTTAACGGACTCGCTGATTACAGCGGGTCCGTTTTGGTTTATATCCAATTCTCAAATCGTGAGATATGGGGAAATATCTTTCTCCACACCTTTAACAACAGTGATGACCACTCTGACCAGCCCTTTTGGCTGTGAAAGGTAGGAATGAAGGAAGTTACCCACAATTGATACACAGGAG
>BJFZ01000064.1 GCA_014190175.1 Actinomycetes bacterium
CTTGGTTAATTCCTTCTTGGTTCCAACCAAACTCATCAACTGTTGGGTCAACTGGTGGATCAACTGGTGGATCAACTGGTGGCAATGCTGCTAACCGAGCTGCTTCTTCAGCTGCTAAACGCGCGGCTTCTGCCTGCGCTGCTTGAGCTGCTTGAGCTGCTAGCGCTGCCTGTACTGCTTGTTCCTCTTGTTGTTGTCGTGCAGCTTCTGCATTTCTTGCTGCTTGTGCAATCGCTTCTACACGTGCAACTTCTGCGAGACGTGCAGCCTCAGCCACTCGAGCAATCTCAGCAAGACGTGCAACTTCGGCAAGACGTGCTTCTTCAGCTACGCGCGCTATTTCTGCAAGACGAGCAACTTCTGCAAGACGAGCAGTTTCTTGTTCTCTGGTTAATCCGGCTTGATTGAAACCATTTTTATTAAAACCTTGTGGGTCAAAACGAGTATTTGTAAAACGGTTGATACCTTCTGCATTCCACCCAAGTTCATCGAAGCCATCTCCTGGTGGATTGTTTTGTAGGTTATTTACTCGTTCTCTCTCTAAACGATCGGCTTCTTCAGCTGCCAAACGTGCTGCTTCTACCCTCACCGCCTCTTGCTGTCTTGCAATCTCGGCAGCTCTAGAAGCTTCTTCCTGCTGTGCTATCGCCGCCAATCGATTAATTTCGGATTGTCTGGCTGCTTCAGCTACTCGAGCGGCTTCTGCAACTCGTGCAACTTCGGCTAAGCGTGCCTCTTCTGCGACTCTTGCGATTTCAGCAAGTCGTGCAACTTCCGCTAAGCGTGCTTCTTCTGCGACTCTTGCGATTTCAGCAAGTCGTGCTTCTTCTGCAATGCGTGCCGCTTCCAATTGCATCGCCACTGATTGATCGCGTGTTACAGATTCTTCATTACCAGCGGCCACCTGTCCCGCGGCTGCAAGAACTGATATTTCTTCCTGAGATTTCACGGGAAGAACTTCGATCTTGTTATCTCTACCTAAATCAATTGTTATCTGGTCGTCGCTGGTCTTTGTTAAATTCAGAGCTACGTTGTTCTTTTGAAATTCATCATTAGAAATCTCTTGGCCATCTGCTAATCGAACTACAAATGACTGATCAGAATGTCTGTAGATCAAAGCAGAACCATCTTCTAGTTGAGAAATGAATCGATCACTAGACGCTGAAAAATGATCATCACTGCCTGAGTTAAAAGAAACTTGATGTGGCTCAACAACAGTATTTACGTCAGCAACATGCAAAACAATTCGGTCTTCAACTGTAAAAGCGCGAGTTGATTGCAATCCTGAAGATGAATGAATTTGCACATCTCCACTTTTTTCAATAACAGCGCGAGATTGATCATTGTGAGTTACTTCAACTGAACCATCTATTCCGGGAGTAAGAGTTACTGGAACATTTTGCGTGCGTAAGCTTGCATTGAATTCTTCGAGTGAGATCTTGGGTTCGGTTCCATTGTCGCTCTTTACTGCAACGCTTGGTGTTCCAGAGGCATCAACTAGGATGAAAAAACTAGTCGGAATAATTCCTGCAACTAATACTTTTTTACGTGGTCGCCCAATTCCAAAAAATTTCTTTTCTTCGACCTCTTCAACTTCCATCTCTAATTTGTCAGGGAATTTCACTGTTTTCTTTTTTGGAGCGCTGCCAACTGAGAGCCCAGTTTCAAGTGTTACCAACGTCGGTTCAGTAGATCCACTTTTTTCGTTTGTCTTAACTGTTGCCGAACCCCAGGTTGGGTGAGATACCTGTACATGAACTCCATCGTCTCCAACAGGTTGAGAATCGATTTGAGCACCGTGGGGCGATTTGCGGCGAATGATAGACACGCGATCGACTCCCCTCGATTGCCAGAAAAGCCCCATTGGGGCCTTTTTTATAGGTAAGTATCAAGCATCCAACGCCGTTCTGGCTAAGCCAGACTAGGGATTACCCCACGATGAAACACAATAAAAGGCGCCAAAATCCCACTATCTGTTCAGCGGTATCCAAACCTCAAGATTGGTCCCTTCGAGGGCAAATTCCCGCCGCCATAGATTTGGGGCAATCTCATCTAGCAAAATCGTGCCTAATCCTGAACCGCCCTGCGGCTTACTTTTCCCATTATCGGTAACTTTGAAATAGTAATGATCTGGACTTGCATCTCCAGAAATAGAAATCAAATTAGCATTTCCAAATCGCACAGAATCTGAAACAGCTTCTTCAATTATTTGTGAAATATCTGTAACTACCTGAGTCTCACATAACTCAATTTTCTGTAAATTAATTTTAATTTCTGCGATTCCATGCCAAGCATCCAAGAGGGCTTTGATTCTTTCTAGTGGTGAATGTTCTCCTGCATAAAAATTAACTGTTAAGTCACGTTCAATAACAATCTGCGCATATTGAATGATGCTTTTGACTTCATCTCTGCTTCCAGATTTCGCAGCTTGATCTAATTTTAAAGCGACAGCTGTTAATTCAGATTGCAAAGAACTATGTAAATACGATGCAATTTCAGAATCTTCAGTCATGCGAGCAATCGCTTGCAAACGTTCTTCCACATACCCAGATGTAATTTGTGCAGTAAGAATGTCAATTATTTTTGCGCGGTCAACTAGAGATTGACTGAGCATTGTTGTGAAAATAGCGGTCATAAAAACCGAACCCGCTACACCAACATTTGAGTAAGGGCTCCAATAAGCAATTTCATAATAATGGAAATATACATGAGTGACAAAAAGTGGACCTATTGCAATCAAAAGTAAAAAGATTGGATGAATATATTTAGATTTAATTCCATTAATTTTTAATAAGAGTTTTTCTAAAGTAAGTAATAAGTAAATTGTTACAGCAAATATTATTCCAATTGCCGAACTTACATTTATGCCCATGCTTACTGTTGTTCCAACAAACATGCTGAATGTAATTAATGTGGTGAAAAAAAGAATTGGCGTTTCATCTGTTTTAAATGCATCTAGGAGTAAGTTCGATAATTTAAATTTAAGTAAATGCGAAGTGCGATCAAACCATAAGCGATGGCTCAGCGGACGAATTTGTTCCTTAACTACTTGCTGTAAATCCGCTACAGCCTCACGCAGTTGAGCATCTGTAAAACTGCCCTCGCTTAATCTCGCCAATTTTGTACGCACAGGTGAGGTCATCTGGGCTACTTGTTCTGCTATCTCACTTAATCTCCCGCTATTTAACACTCTTCCGTCAGGGAGCCGTCCAGATTTAAGCATCAAAAATCGCTGATATAGGTCTTGGTACTCGCGTACATAACTTGCTTGGGCTTCAAGCATTATCCCAATAATTCCCATCCAGATGATCACTGTGATGCCTGAGTTTATTGCTCTAATTAGTAAAGGAACTGGATCAGCTAAATCAAATAATTGAGCGACCTGTCCAATCGCTATACCTCGTAAAGCACCTGAAATAAATAGCGCGATAACTATAAATACAGATGAGTACTTAGTACCTTTAATAAATTTGGAGTAAATTCGATTAAAAACAAATACTGCTACCGCAAGTGCGCACTGTGCGATGAGACCAATTAAAAACCAATCAAATCTTTTTGAAATAGAGATGTCCTCAACCGGAATAATGATTGTTGCACCTAAGACTCCGAAAGGAACAAAAGCTAAAAATGCAGTTTGGGAGAGCGCCTTTTCTCCAGTCACTCTTTTAAATAAACTCTTGATCACTTTAAGAAGATTTCCCCGCTAAGCGCATGTAGGCGCGAGTTAATTGAACTCGTTGGTTTTGGGTTGAATCTTTAACAATCCCAAGTTGTACTGAGATCCGCGAAATTGTATTTTCAATTGCTTTTTCACTTACATTTCTTTGGCGCGCAATTTCAGAAGTAGTTAAACCTTTTGCGACCAATGACAAAATATCCATCTGCATCTCAGTTAAAGGAATTGCTTCACGCTTAGGAAAAATTTTGCGGACAACGCGGCCAAATCTTCTTTCATTTACCATCAATAACTGATCGACAATTTTGCGCACATCATCTATATCTTGTTTACATAAATAAAGAGATCCACTTGGAAGTGGTGGCAATTTAGTTGAAAGCAATCTTGGATCTCTAAATGTTGAGAGAATTAAAATTCCAATATTTGGCTGACGTGACCTAAGCGCATGTGCCACATCTATACCTGTTGGTCCAGGCCCTAAATCAAAATCCAACATCGCGATATCTGGGGCATAACGAGCTTGAATCGCCAGGGCATCGCGAGCATTGCTGGCCGAACCCACGACCTCGATTCCTTGGGTGCGAATCGCGGCCACCAAAGTCGACCTGGTGAAGTTGTCATCTTCTACGACTAATACCTTCGCCCGATTCATGCGCTTATCTTCTCAGGTTTGCTCCACAGATTTAAGGGGCGCTAGTTAACTCTTTGCACATTTTCCGGAAGGCCGCGGTGTGGGCATCAACATCAGCCTTGGTGGTGTCCGGACAGATCAAAGCCATATTGTGAAATGGGGTCAATAAAAAGCCCTCATTTAATAGGTATAGATGAATCAGCTGTTCGAGTTCGAAATCTCCCGAATCTGCGGCCTCTCGCCCGGTTCGCGGTGCTCGAGTATTAAAGATGTACTCGGCTCTGATTCCCAAACGATTTACTGACCATGGCAAATTGCATTCCCGGATTACTTCTTCAACTCCATCAGCCCAAAGATCGGCAAGTGGTTGCATCTTCGCGTATGCCGCATCAGTTAGTACTTCACTCAAAGTCGCGCGCATCGCAGCAAGTGACAATGCATTTCCCGCCAAAGTTCCACCAACTCCACCAGTATCAATTTCCGCTAATTTCACAAACTCTGAAATTTGATTCGCTACTTCTTGAGTCATTCCAAAAGTTCCGGTCGGCACTCCGCTACCAATTGCCTTACCAATAGTTAAGAAATCTGGTTTTAATCCCAAACCTGCGGTCATTCCACCAGGGCCAAATGAGATCGTATGAGTCTCATCAATAATCAAAAGTGTTCCGTACTTTTTAGCCAATTCTTGCACTGCCTTTAAATAACCTTGCTCTGGTAAAACAATTCCAACATTTGTCATCGCCGGTTCCAGCAAAATCGCTGCAACATCGCCCATCTTCAGTGCAAGTTCCATTGCAGTTAAATCATTAAATTCAACAACTCGTGTTGTCACCGCTAATTCAACTGGTGCGCCGATATTTCCTTCCCGCGAAACAGTCGCGCCACTAACATCCAAAGTTGCAAAAGTTTCATCCACACTTCCGTGATAACATCGATCGATCACTACTACTTTGTCGCGCCCGGTCAGCATTCGTGCGTAACGAATTACATGTCGGTTTGCATCAGTAGCAGAAACTGTAAATTGCCAAAGTGGTAAACCAAATCTGCGCGATAATTCGCGTGAAACAATTACCGCATCTGGTGTCGGAAGCATCATCGTTATTCCACGATCAATCTGTGCTTTGATCGCCGCAACTGTTGCATCTGGTGAATGACCAGTCATCGATCCGGTATCACCTAGGCAGAGGTCTATATAGGTATTCCCATCAATATCCACAAAATGCGCGCCCTTGGCACTTTCGACCACAACCGGAAATCCCCCCGGCCACTTCGCCATCCATGACATCGGCACACCACCTGGCATTACCGATTTACTCTCTTTAAATATCGCCGCACTTTTTGGATGATGCACTACAAAACGTGCTTGTTCGCGCTCGAGCAAATGAGTTAAATGTTCGCGCTCAATCATCTTTATCCGCGCGCCAAGAACTCTCTTAAACCAGCCACAGCAAGGCGATGGTCATCTTCTTGCGGAATTCCACTGACTACAACAGTTCCGACATGGACTCCATCTACCCGCAGCGGAAATGCCCCTCCATGAATTGCATGATCACTTTCGGCTAAATTGTTTTGCACATACCAATCCTTTTCGGCAATCCCAGCCTCCTCAGCCAAGATCCGCAAATACATTGAAGAATGTCCTTTAGCCGCGACCGTGTGCACCTTACGTGACATCCAACGATCATTTTCAGCATCAGATCCCAGAAGTGATGCATGAAAAGCAATCCAATCACCAATATAAACTCGCGTTGCAATTGGAAGATTTTTTTCACGTGCAATTTTTATAACGCATTCACCAATTTCTACTGCTTCCTTATTGGTTAACACAGTAAGCGTTAACTCGTCTTCAAGCGCCAAAAGTTCTTTGCTATTAAATCCACCTGTAGTCATATTTAGTTAGGCTTTCGCAAATGAAAAACGCGAAAATAAATAATGCGCTTTAGATAAATCTGCACCAAAGTTTTGCGAATCAGGTGGTGCGGTCTGTGGTTCAACACAAACACCAATTGGATCTTCAGTATAAACAACCCACCAATCAGCTGGACTTGAAATACTTAACTTTGCTTCACCCCGCCAAATAACTGCAGGATCGCCTTTAACTCCAGTGAACACATCATCCCAAGGGAAAGGTTTGTTTGGTTCTTTGTATTTCCCAGTCGGAATAAGAGTTGGTGTTACATCGAGCATCTTCTCGGGACGAAAATCAATCTCGGCCTCTGGTGATCCGTTTATTGTTCTTGGAAACCAAGTGTGCAATCCCACCCACGCTGGAAGATCTACTCCATTTGCGATGTATGAAAGTTCGTAGGTAAATGAATCGCCATCTATAACTACTTTTTGTTCTACCCGTGCACCTTCATATGGTGCAACTAAATCAATTGATGCGACCCCTGGTGCGATCTCACGCCACGGTTTATCAAAAGCCAATCCATGAATTGCATGTGGTCCCAAAACATCAGTTCTTAATTGCAAAGTACTTCCGTCACTTGCTCTCATCTTTCCA
>BJFZ01000065.1 GCA_014190175.1 Actinomycetes bacterium
AGCACAGAATTTTTATGCCAGGTGGAGTAATTGACCCAGAAATTGTCTTCGCAGTTAACCCCTTGCCTGATAAAGATGGCTGGGCATCGAGCATGCAAATTCATCCAGATGGTAGTGCCGATTTTGTGCGCCATAAGCCAGCGGAGTTTGCACATAGCCTTCGTTGGATCTGCCGCAGTGGAGACCAAGTGGCTTTGGGGCTGTTGCTGCCTTCAACTGCTGAGCCAGGCGGCTATTTAGCCGAACGTGCAAAGGGAAATCTATTGATACTCAACGCACAAGCTGAGGCACATTTTGCATATGAATGCGGAGCTTTAGACGCCTCTGCCGCTACACAACTGTCGAAGGAAATCATAGAAGTGCGCTGTAAGGGTAACCATAAGTAAAACGTAAATAGTTAGAGAGAATTTAGAAAATTATCTGAGGCGTCCATCTGGCTAATAATTTGCTTCGCACGCTGGCGAATAGAATCGGAAACACCTTCACCAATAGCCAATCTAAAAGGTGTATTGAGATTAGTAACTGCGGCAACAATTGCCTCCACACATTTATCTGGATTCGGACTTTTATTACCGTGCCATGTGAGCCATTCATCAATTTTATTCCATTGTGCTATATATTTTTGCGTAGAGTTTTTGTCTTTTGCTTGCGGGCTGTGACGTGCAATCTCTGTGCGAAAGTTACCGGGTTCAATCACAACGACTCTAACACCGTCCGATGCAACTTCTTCCTGAAGTGCCTCACTAGCCCCTTCTAAAGCAAATTTTGAAGCGTTGTAGGCACCAAACATCGCTTCCGCAATCTGTCCTGAGTCGCTAGAGATTTGTACAATCACACCAGCACCTTTACGCAACATGGAAAGGGATTGCCTTACGAGATTCATTGCACCAATCACATTTACGTTGAGCTGATGAGTTATTTCATCGCTTGAAAGTTCTTCCCAAGGTCCCACTTGGCAGATTCCTGCATTGTTTATTAGGGCATCCAATTTCCCCCAACGGTTTTTGACAACCTGGTCAATGCGCGCAAGATCTGTGGGCGACGTGATATCGGCAAGTACACAGGTCCATGGCACACCGACCCCATGCGACTCCTGTCTAATAGTGCCAATCACATCCCAGCCACGCTCGTGCAAACTCTGGGCTATTCCACGGCCAAGCCCCGTGGAGGTGCCAGTAATTAGGGCGTTTTGCATGTTAAGAGGCTATCAGTGGGTTTTGGATAAATCAGTACCGTGAATAACGAATTAAAGAGCTATTTGATGCTTGACACCCGTTTTGGATAGGGTTAACTTATGAAAAGTAAGTAGTATAAAATAATACGCTACTTACTTTTAAGATTCGGTTCTTAGCCAATCCCGAGGCGAAGCCGAGATTGCATCAAAAGATGCAATCTTTTCAAAGCTGGTTAAGCCAGCAAGAAAGAGAGTAAAGAATATGCACGATTCACTAGATGAGCTGAGAAATGCAAAGTTAAATGCACCCGTAAGTCGACGGTATGTCCTGAACTCAATTTTGGGCGTCAGCGCTGTGGCAGCTATGGGCCCACTTCTTGCTGCATGTGCAAAATCAGATAGTTCGACTGAGGCTGCATCAGGTGGCAAACTTGGAGGGGAGTTGAACTTTATTGGTTACTCCGGTGAAGATGCTGCAACCGTAGCAAAGGATTTCTTGACTAAAAATGGTATTACAGTAAAACCAACATTTATCGCTTCACCAGATGAACCATTAACAAAATTTAAAACTGGCGGAAGAGGACAACTCGATATTATTTCTGACAACAAGGATTTTCAGCGCTCACTTTTAGCTGCAGGAGAAGAGCTCTATCAGGCACTAGATCTCTCTCGAATTCCAAATGCGGCTGGTCTTTTTCCAGCATTTGCTAGTGCAGAGTGGTTGACAAAGGATGGAAATGTTTATGGAGTTCCATTGATTTGGGGCGATGAACCATGTGTGTATAACCCTGCTAAATGGGATGGTGTTCCAGCTAAGTACACTGATTTCGCAGATAAGAAGTTTAAGGGTGAGTTAGTTATGGTCGATGATGCGGTGGCAAATACTTGGCTATGGGCAAAATCGATGGGGATTGCAGATCCAAGTCGTATGACTCAAAAGCAAATAGATGCAACAATTAAAGAGATGTTAAAAACTAAGCCGAATGTTGTCACCTTCTCAGCTTCACTCGGTGATCAGGCTGATGTATTAGTTCGCGGAGATGCTTCCATTGCAATTGGTGGTTGGGCATACCAGATTGTGTTAGCCGAAAAGAAAGGTGTGACACTCAAGTCGGCTTCACCTGCTACTGATGGCACTTTCTATTGGTCTGATGCATACGGAATAGCTATAGATGCACCAAATATTGACAATGCTTACGCATTCATTAACTATATGATGTCACCTGAGGCAAATGCTGCAATCGCCACCGAACTTGGTTCCGGAGCAACCATTACCGCAGCAGTTGATAAATTAGATGCAAATACCAAGGGTCTATATGACTACTCAATCGTTGCCCAACCCGGGGGTGGAGTACTTGGTAGTCAGGTCGTTACCCCACCTATCAACGATGATGGCGATATTGTAGGAATGCCTAAGTGGGTTAAAGCCTGGGAAGCATTCAAGCTTGGCTAAGACAGAATCTGATGGATTGCGGCGCCAGTATTTCTCTGCGGTTAGTGAAATATGAACAACGGCGCCGCAACTCGTCGACTACTTTTGCCTGGATCGAGTTTTTATGTAATTTTTTTTATAATTCCCTTCATAATTCTTGGATTATATAGTTTCTGGACTCAAGTCAATTTTAAGATGCATCCTGGTTTTACCTTAGATCACTACTATGAAGTATTAACGACATCTCTTTATGGTGGTGTTTTTCTGCGCACGATTGTTGTGGCGTTTTTAACCTCAATTATCGTGGTACCTATCGCATATTTTTTGTCCTACATAATGCAGTTTGTTTTTCCTCGTAAGGGAAGGATTTTGTTTGATGTAATTCTTGTATCGATGTTTAGTGGATATCTCGTTCGAATTTATGCTTGGAGAACTATTCTCGGCAAAGAGGGCCTCCTTAACTCTGCTCTGATTCAACTTCGAATCATCACTAAGCCTATTACATTCTTGATTTTTAGTAATTGGTCTATCGGGATTACACTCGTTGGATTATTAATTCCCTTAGCACTTTTGCCTATTTCATCTTCGATGGTTAATGTGTCAAAAGATCACCTAGAGGTGGCTGAAGACCTTGGCTCGAGAGGATTGAGGATGCATCGGACAATTCTTATTCCTATGGTCTTGCCAGGCATAAGTACTGCCTTTGCTATTTCATTTATCCTGGCAGCCGGAGATTTTGTGGTCCCACGAATGGTTGGTGGCACTAATGGCGTCATGGTTGGTAATTTAATTGCCGATCAATTCAAAGGTTTGGCACCAAATTGGCCCCTCGGTGCGGCATTGGCCATTTGCGTTCTAGCAATTCTGATTGCAATTCACTCAATAACAATGCGTCTAGTCCGAGAGTTTACTCGATGGTAAATTCGCTCATGTTAATAAGTAAGAGGCAACTTAAGCGATCACTGCGAAACCTTGCTCCAGGAATCTTTGTTGGAGTTGTTCTTACCTATCTCTTTGCTCCCGTTATTGTTACCGTCTTGTTCTCATTCACGACATCTCCCAGGTTGAGTCTGCCGATTGAAGGCTTTACATTTGAGTGGTACAAAAGCGCCTTTGGTAATCCTTTATTCGTAGATGCGATGCGAAATACTTTAATCTTGGCCCTTGTATCGGCGGTAGTGGCAGTCTTATTTGGAACCTCTTTTGCATTCGGCATCACCAGGCTGAAGGGACGTCAAAGGCACTTTGCGTTGACCACCAGTTTATTACCCGCTGCCATCCCTGTGCTCGTACTCGGTATTTCACTAGCCGTATTCTTTTCAGGAATTGGTAGTAAACAAGGAATCATAAATGCTGCTATAGGGCATGCAGTACTTTCAATGCCTTTTGTGATCCTCACGATGAATGCGCGGTTAGAAACCTTTGATTTCACTACCCTAGAGGCCGCCAGGGACTTAGGGGCATCACCGTTGCAAACTTTCAGAGACATAACTTTGCCACTTATAAGGACTGCCGTTATTGGTGCTGGCCTCTTAGCCATAGCGCTCTCTCTGGATGAATTTGTGGTCACTTGGTTCAACATCGGAAATGAAATGACAATTCCTATTTTGATTTGGGGATTGCTCAGGCGCGGAATTGATCCTTCAATTAATGCTTTAGCGAGCGTAGTCCTAGTTTCACTTATTATTATCGTGACGGTATCAAATCGGCTCACCAACCGGACGGAAAAATAGAATATGAAGCAACTTGGTGTACAAATTACTGGTATCAGCAAAGTTTTTGGTGCGCATACCGTACTTCACAACATCAATCTGAGCATCAATTCAGGAGAATTTGTATCCCTCCTTGGTCCAAGTGGCTGCGGAAAAACCACCCTTTTGCGAATTATCTCTGGATTTGAAGAGGCAAATAGTGGCACTGTTCAGATTCATGGGGTAGATGTCACAAACACCCCACCGCACCTTCGAAATACAAATATTGTTTTTCAACGAGGTGCGCTTTTCCCTCACATGAATGTTGCAGAAAATATTGGGTACAGCTTGAAGCTCCGTAAGTTATCAAAAGCCCAGATAGCTACGCGAGTTGAAGAGATGCTAGTACTTGTAAAGCTAGAGGGGTTGGCAAGTCGTGGCGCAAGTGAGTTAAGTGGCGGACAACTTCAGCGAGTTGCACTCGCGCGCGCACTTGCATCTGAACCAAGTGTCCTATTGTTAGATGAACCACTATCAGCCTTGGATTTGAAGCTTCGCCAGCATATGCAACTGGAGCTTCGAACGATTCAACGTCAACTTGGTGCAACCTTTATTTATGTCACTCATGACCAAACTGAAGCACTAGTGATGTCGGATCGAATAGCTGTAATGAATGAAGGAAGAATTGTCCAAGTGGGCTCTCCTCGAGAGATTTATGCTAATCCCGCTAGTGAGTTTGCCTCGGATTTTATAGGTGAAACGAACCTCTTTCATGGCATAGTTGTTCAGATAGATGATGGATCGGTGCACATTAGACTAGCAACAGGAGCGATGCTTTTTGGTAGAGGTGTAAATCTAAATATTGGACAGCCAGTAACTTTGTCGGTAAGACCTGAATCAATTCGTGTTACTACATCTGCTTCATTGGATTCATCTAGTTCGAGGATCAGTGGGCGTATTCTGGATGTAATCTTCCTTGGAAGTCGAACCCGCCTTCAAATAGACATTGGTGAAGGCACGGTCGTTTTAGCCGATCTTGGAGATGAAGAGTCAATCGACCTAAGCATTGGCAGCAGCGTTGAACTCTCATGGCAAATTCACCAAGCACATGTATGGCAATTAGAATCAGGGGGAAATTAGGCATGACACCACCGATGACAAATGTTGACCTACTTGTTCGGCATGGTTACGTCATAACAATGGATGCCGAGCGCAGAATTATTACAGATGGCGCCATTGCAATTGTGGGCCGCCGAATTGTAGAAGTGGGAGAGGACTCTGAGCTATCACAGCGATATCGGGCAGAGAGAACCATAGATGCAGTAGGAGCACCGGTACATCCTGGCCTTATCGAATGTCACATGCATGCATCTTTTCAAACATACCGTGGAGTGATTCCAGATCACATTCCAGAGGATGAAGTTTTCGATGCGATCGAATTAGTTGTTTATAACACTGTCACCGATGAAGAGGAGTATCTCGGTGTCTTACTGGCCTCTATTGAAATGGTGCGAAATGGCACTACGTGCTTTTTGGAAGCTGGCACAATTCTTGAGCCAGATGCAGCAGCGCGTGCTGTGCAAACAGTAGGCATTCGAGCAATCTTGGGTGATGCTTTTATTTGGGATCGACCTGCAGGACTTGCCCAAGGAAAAGAGACACCAGATCAAGGTCCTACGCGCGTTAAGGGCGCGATTGAGCGTGCACCGCGTAATCTCAAAGAGGCGCTAGCTAGTATGGGTGGTCAAGTTCGACGTAACTCCGATCCTGACGCACTTGTTACCGGACACATTGCTCTACTCGGACTCGGTACTGCAAGTGAAGAACTTTTAGTTGAAGCCAAACGGCAAGCAGATGCTGCCGGTGTAGTACTCAACATGCACCATGCGTACAGTCCAGCTGATACTGCTGCCGATCAAGTTCGTTATGGAATGGATCCTCTTTTGCACTTGGCAAATATTGGAGTCTTAGGGCGAAATGTCACATTGGGCCATGCCAATCACCTCACCGATGCCGAAACAGAAGTGCTTATCGAGTTAGGTGCAAGTTTGGCGTGGGCTCCGGGTGCTTCGATGATGTGGGGTCATGGCTCGACTCTTCACGGCCGGCATGCTGAACTATGGCGACGTGGTGCAAATATCTCTCTTGGTTCGGATTCAGCAAATTGGTCAAATGTTTTTGACCTTTTCCGCCAAGCAAATCTTGCTCTTTTAA
>BJFZ01000066.1 GCA_014190175.1 Actinomycetes bacterium
GAAGGCTTTTTCAAAAGTTGAGCAAAAAGATTTAGATGAATTAATTGTGCGGGGAGCAGATGTTGTTGAGTCTTTGATTAACGAAGGTTTAGAGCGAACACAAACGCGTTATAACTCTTAATTATCGAGTGATTAACTTTTTACACTTAATTCCATGTCTCAGTAGATTAATCAACTCTTTGTCCCTGATGGTGCGTTCATCAGCATACCTGTTAAAGCTGCCAAGAAGATTGCAGTACCCAAAGAAATTGTAAAGAAGCTATCTCCTGATACTAAGTACCCTGAAAAAGAGTTAAATGCAGTAATAGCCACCTACAACCCAAATACTGCAGCCATTAGACGGTTAAACGCTTACGAAGTTCCTCTAGTTCACCCTTGCTTGCAGAGGACACACGCTGTGAAATCACACCGCGTTCAAGTAAGAGAATCTGTGATGCCATAGCAATCGTAAAGTCCAAATTCTGTTCAACAATCAAAATTGCATTGTCCTTGCCGTAGGCAATGAGTCGATCTTGGATTTCATCAACCACGCCGTGCCACACACCCTCCGTTGGTTCATCCATTACAAGCAAAGTTGGTTGTCCGATTAATGCACGGGCAATGCCAACCATCTTTCGCTCTCCACCACTCATGGTTCCGGCCTTTTGATCTAGGCGATCTGCAAGTTTTGGGAATACGTCTAGCACTGGTGCAAGATCTGTGCGCTCTTTTTTTGGTAGACGAGATGCACCAATTAATAAGTTCTCACGCACTGATAAATCTGAAAACACAGGGCGATCTTGAGGAACGTAACCAAAACCAAGTCGAGTGCGTGCATATATTGAATTATTAATAATTTCTTTACCTTGAAAAGAAATTGTGCCAGCGGTGGGTTTAATAAATCCCATGATTGTCTGAAGCAACGTTGATTTTCCGGCCCCGTTTCGCCCAACGATTGCTGTAACACCTGTTTTTGGAATCTCAAAAGATAAGTCAAAGAGAACTTGGCTAGCCTCATAACCGCCACTTAAATTCTTTATCTCTAAATAATTATTAGACACGGGTGAGGTACACCTCTTTTACTTTTGGGTGATTTTCAATCTCCAGCCGTGTTCCAGTAGCGACAATATTTCCGTGATGCAATACAGAAATGCGATTACAGAGTTCTTTGATGAAATCTAAATCGTGCTCAACGATTAGGACTCCACATTTTTTGGATGCTTTCTTAATAAGCACAGCTGTATCAGCACGTTCTTTTGGACTCATGCCCGCCGTTGGCTCATCAAGAAGTAACAAAATTGGATCAACTGCCATAGCCATAGCAATTTCAAGCCACTGCTGTTGACCATGTGATAATGACTTAGCCGGTTCATTTAAATACTCTTCAAGTTGAAACTCTTTTGCTAACTCAACAATCTTTAATTCAAATGCTTTAAGGGATGCACTTCGCAGTTGTCTCCAAATGGATTCCTTGGCTTGCAGAGAAATTAAAAGATTTTCGCGAACTGTTTTCTCAAGATATATACGTGCCAGTTGAAATTTTATTGCCATTCCTGCTTTGGCTCGGTTTTGCGGAGTCTTGTTTGTGATGTCGGTTCCCTCAAGCAATATTGAACCCTCGGTTGCTAGCGTGCGACCACAAATTGTGTGAAGCAGGGTTGATTTACCCGAACCATTAGGGCCAATTAATCCAACAATTTCATTCTGGTTAATAATCATTGACGCATTATTAACAGCTACAAGTGAGCCGAATTTTTTAGTGACAGATATGATCTCTAGCAGCTTCATGCGTACGTCCTCTTTCGGCGAGATTTTCGAATTTTTGCCGGAAGTGATGTAAGTCCTTTAGGCAAGAAAATCATCGTGAGCAACAACATAAACCCAACCAATATTGGCCACAAACTTGGTAAAGCATTTTGCATTTGAATATTAACTACTTGAAGAAAGGTTAAGGCAATCAGTGGTCCATAGAATGTCCCACGCCCGCCGAGAACAACCCACAATACTGCTGTAGTAGAAAGTGATAGACCACTCATTGATGGTGATACAAATCCTTCAGAAACTGCAAAGAGTGCGCCACCTGATGCTGCAAGCGCTGCAGAAAATACAAAGACAGCAATTTGAACAACTGAGCGCTTGTACCCAAAAAACTCAGCGCGCTCTTCATCATCGCGCACCGCATTCATAGTTAAGCCAAATTGAGAGTTGACAATAATAATACAAAGAATGAGTGCGACGGCAAAAACTACGAAGGCTAGATAGAAAAGTCCTATCGCAGATCCGATTTCTTTACCAAAGATAGTTGGATATGGAATACCTGGTATGCCATTTCCTGAACCTAAAATGGTCCAGCTATTAGCAAGACGCTCACATATATATGAAATAGCCAGTGTCACCAGAGCAACGTATAGCTCGCCAACTCGCTTTCCTGAGAACAAAAAGATACCTATGATTAATCCAGCGAGTGCACCAACGAGAATGGCAAGTATTAGTAGTTTTCCAATATCAGTCACTGTGGATTTGGTTGTTATGAGTCCAACGATGTATCCACCGAGCCCAAAGAGGGCTGCTTGGCCGAATGTGAAAATACCAGTCTGTCCCCAACTCATTTCAACGCTGAGAACAAGAATTCCGTAGATAAGAATTCGAGAGACAATTTGTGTTAAGTAATCATTTCCAGCCAGGAATAAAACAGGACTAAGGACCGGTATCACAAGAAGTATTGCAATCCCGATCCTTAGCCTGTTTTTTACTATTTGAGTTTTACCTTACTGCTTCTTTGCACATTCATAAGGAGCGATAGTTCCTAGGCTCTTTATGATGGTATTTGAACCATCGGCATTTGACTTACCGAGGTACATAGGCAAATTAAGGTGCTTGGTACCTGGTGCGAATGAAACAGGTCCACCAATTGATTGCTTCAGTGAAATTGAATCCATCGCTTTATTTACCTTTGCGGTATCGAAGGACTTTGCCTTTTCGACTGCTGCTTTCCATAGGTAAATGCTGCGATACCAAGCTGGTGCATTAAATGTTGCAGAGAATAATCCTGCAGCTTCTGGATGTTGTTGATTGAACTTAGCAACTGTTGCCTTTGTGAATGCATCTGTTACAGGAAGATAGAAATCCTGTACACCAATCAAACCTTCAGCTTGCTTTCCGATGATTGGGTTGATCCCTTCATCGAAGAGAGTTCCGGCGATTGTTCCCTTAAATCCGCCATCAACAACACCCTTAATAAATGGTCCTGTTCCTGGAAGAACTACGACTTCGAACAAAGCATCAGCCTTTGAAGCAAGAACCTTACTCACCAGGTTTGATGGATCTGTCATGTCAAGTGGAACGTATTCTTCGCCAACGATTGAACCGCCACCGGCTAGAACTACCTGACGTACGCGAGCAAGAATGTTACGTGGGTATAGGTAATCGCTACCTGCTAAGTAGAAAGTCTTCTTGCCTTGCGCGAGAAGGTACTTAACAGTTGGATCTACTTGCTGGTTTGGTGCAGAGCCTGTGTTCCAGACGTTATTGCTGCACTCGTTACCTTCATAAGATGCTGGCCAAATGTATAAAGTTTTGCCGCGCTTTGCGATCACGTCGCGAATTGCAACGCGTGTAAAGCTTGCCACTCCACCAATAACTACAGCAACCTTGTCTTGGTTAACAAGCTTGCTAGCAACCTGCGTTGCAACTGCTGGATCTGTGGCACTATCTGCCAAAACCATTTCAAGCTTGCGGCCAAGAACGCCGCCACTCTTATTTATTTCATTAATTGTAAACTGAGCGACAGCTTTGTTGGATTTTCCAACAATTCCGAATGCACCAGTCATATCTGTAAGCACACCAATTTTCACTGTCTGTGCTGATTGCGCAGGAGCAAACGTCAAAGCGCCAAGCAATGCAATAGCAGATGCCAGGATCGCAGTATTGCGGCGAGTGTTTCCTCTCTTGTACATATTCTTACTCATATCTCCTCCAATATTTCTTTTATTTAATTTGAACAGGATTTTCTTACATACATGATTTAGTTTGAATTTAACCTTATCTCCCCCTCTGAAAAATACCGACTGGGCGAAAGCGCATGAAGATAATTGCCAAAAAGACGACCAAAATTTGTCCAGTTACAGGACTAATGAATTGACCAAGAATTGCACCTGGAACGGCAATCAATGCAGCGCCTGCAAGCGGACCACTAAATTGACCAAGGCCACCAATCATTACCGCAATAAACATCAAGATTAAATTGTCATAACCTAAATTTGGATACAGAGTTTGAAGAGGAACAATCATTGCGCCAGCAAATCCCGAAAGAGCAGAACCAACGGCATACGTTCCGGCGTACATCCACTTTGTTGAAATACCTGAAACTGATATTAAATCTGGATTATCTAGAGTTGCACGGACCTTCATCCCAAGGTTTGTTTTTAGCAATACAAACCCGATGGCAAGCGCGAGCAGAAGTGTCACAACCATGATGATAATTCGCCAAATAGGAAGGCTAGCTCCTCCGATATTTATTGACGATTGAATCGGTGCGTCAACGGGTGAAGACTGTGTAGACATTCTGGTGCGAAGGGATTCGCGCATGACCAAACCAATTGCAAATGTTGCAAGCAGAGCGCCTTGAGGATTTACATAAAAACGATGAATGATTGTTCGTTCAAGAAGCAAACCAAAGAGTCCCACGACTATTGGTGCCAGGAATATTCCAATCCACAAATTACCTAAGTACTTGCCGCAAAGAAAAGCAGTGACAGCGCCAAGTAAAACCAGCTCACCTTGGCACATGTTAAAAACCTTCATCATGCCCACGATGATTGCCATTCCAATTACCAAAAGAATCAAAACTGACGAAAGACTTAAAACGTCAAAGATTCCGCGGATAGCTGTTGGGCTCATTTTTATTAACCCTTAGCCACTTCTGTCAAAAACTTAAGCTTTGATTTAATCTCTTGAATACGTTCTTCCTGCCACTCATGAAGTTTTTGATCGGGTAAAACATCCCAAAATTCTGCAAGTGCATCCTTCATATCTGTTTCTACGCCAGCCAAAGTTTCAATCACTGCGAGCCCGCAAAATGGAACATAGGTAGGTGAATATCCACCTTCGTGAGTCATAACGATTTTCCCACCACATACTTTTTCAGCTACTTTCTTGAGCGCTTTCGTCATTTCGCGGTACCCAGTTGCAGTAACAATCATGCGACCAAGAGGATCGGTCATAGCAGCGTCAAACCCGCAGCAGACAACAATTAACTCTGGTTTGAACTTCTCGATCGCAGGAAAGGCAATCTCCTCGAGTGCTCGTGAATATGCACCGTTACCACTACCTGCAGGAAGTGGAACATTGATTGCATATCCGCTGCCAGCACCTTCGCCCTGTTCGGCAACGTGTCCACTATTAGGTGGGAACAATCCATCTTGATGCATGGAAATCGTTAGAACATTTGAATCATCATAAAAAATTGATTGTGTGCCGTTGCCATGGTGAACATCCCAATCAAGAACTGCAACGCGCTTAACGCCTAGATGTTTTTGTGCATATCTAATTGCAATTGCGGCGTTAGCGAAAATACAAAAACCCATTCCTGTTTCAACGCGAGCATGGTGTCCAGGTGGACGAATTAATGCATATGCATTTATTACTTCACCTGATACAACAGCTTTCATCGCTGAAATTGCGCCACCTACTGCCCATAATGCAATTTCAAATGAACCTGTACCGAAAGGACTTAGCCCATCACCGGCATCGCCGCCAACAGGAGTTGCACTATCGCGCTTGATTCTAGAAATGTATTCCTTTGGATGAACTAAAGAGATGTCTTCAACGGTTGCTTGTACCGCGGGAATTCTCTTTAACTTCTTACCTAATCCAGAAACTTCAACTGCACTTGCGAGACGAATTTTTGAATCAGCACTCTCAAAGTGCTCATACGGTTGTGCATTTAATCCAGCAGGGGAGGCTCCGGCAGAGTTGCCTGTGTTATGCCAACCGTAGATTTCTTCCCATACAAATCCAGTGCCCATTCTTTTACCAAGACCCCCGATTCTTCTCTTACTGAACAAAACTACTCAACAGACACTATCTAATCTGCTAGGTAAAAACTAGAGATTACTGAGGCATTCTTAATGATTTCAACTAGAATCAAGCGTGCTTACCCGCCAAAATGTGGATTCCCTTTTTCATAGACATCGATTATTCTTTCTAAGGGTCTAAGTCTTAAAATGGAAGTAGCAATGCCTGCAGCATTAGGAAATTTAAAAACGCACTAAATGATTGAAAACGGCAGATGTACTGATCTGGGCAAGTTTCTTGCAAGTAGTGCCTGGTCTTACCGCTGGTGGCCCCATTAAAGCCCTAGCTAATTTCTATTCGGTAGAGCCACAAAAGATTATTGCCCTCCATGATGAACTCGATATCCCCTTTGCAGCTATTCGCACAAAATTAGCTGGTGGAGATAATGG
>BJFZ01000067.1 GCA_014190175.1 Actinomycetes bacterium
TAAAAGCCCAAGTTAATTGAGTTAGATCATTAGTTCCGAATGAGAAGAAATCTGCATAATCTCCTAGTCGAGTTGCAGTGATAGCCGCTCTTGGCGTTTCAATCATTGTTCCAATTGGAATATCTATCTTCTGTCCGGTTCCTTTAAGAGTTTCGGCAATCTCAACTTCTAGTGTTTCGCGCAAATAAAGTAATTCTCTTTGGGTGGCTACCAATGGAATCATTATTTCTGGTTTTGGATTATGGCCAAGTTGTTTTACTTCAAGACAAGCGTGCACAAGTGCGCGAACCTGCATCTTAAATAACTCAGGAATCAAAATGCCGAGACGAACACCACGTAGTCCCAACATTGGATTCGATTCATGCAAACGTCTCACCGCAGCAAAAATTGCTTGATCTCGAGTAGATACTTCAGTGCCTAGTGCTTCAGCGCGGGCCATTTCTCCGGTAAGAGACGCTAAATCTGGCAAGAACTCGTGAAGTGGTGGATCTAATAAGCGAATAGTTACTGGTAATCCAGACATCGCCATCATGATGCCGACAAAATCAGCACGTTGAAGTGGTTCCATTTCAGCAATTACGCCGCGTTGCACATCTTCATTTTCCGCTAAAACTAAACGCTCAACAAATATTCGACGCGGACCCAAGAACATATGCTCGGTACGACATAAACCAACACCTTCTGCACCAAGAATGCGGGCACGAACTGCATCCTCTGGAGTATCGGCATTTGCGCGAACTCGAAGCGCACGAATTTTATCGGCATGTTGCAAAATCCGATCAACTGCTTTAACAACTGGTGATGCTTCATCGGCACCAGCAGATAGACGGCCCTCTAAATATGCGGTTACTGGTGATGCGATAACTGGTATTACGCCGGTATAGACCGCACCAGTTGTGCCGTCAATTGAAATTATTTCACCTTCATAAATGGTGAGACTTCCAACAGTAAATAGAGACGCTCGCTCATCAACTGAGATGCTTTCAGTTCCGCAAACAGCCGTTTTGCCCATTCCACGAGCAACTACTGCAGCGTGTGAAGTTTTACCTCCACGGCTAGTCAAAATTCCTTCTGCAGCAACCATTCCTACTAAATCATCTGGACTGGTTTCCCGTCTTACCAAAATTACTTTTTTACCACTTCTGGCCAAATCAAAAGCTCGGCGAGAATCGAAAACAACTTCTCCCACTGCAGCACCCGGAGAGGCTGGAATTCCACGCGCAATCTCCTGGATTGATCCACTTAAATCAAATTGCGGAAACATTAATTGGACTAATTGATCACCAGATGTGCGAGATAGCGCCTCGTCCATGGTGATCTTTCCTTCATCAACTAATTGAGTCGCAATACGGAATGCAGCTTCAGCAGTTCGCTTGCCAACGCGAGTTTGTAAAATCCATAATTTTCCACGCTCGACTGTAAATTCAATGTCACACAAATCGCGATAATGGTCTTCTAGCAATCCCATAACTTTTTCGAGTTCGGCATGAACAACCGGCTCTTTTTTAGCCATATCCGCAAGTGACATCGTGTTGCGAATTCCAGCAACCACATCCTCGCCCTGAGCACGGTCTAAGTAATCTCCATAACTTCCAACTTCACCAGTTGCAGGATCACGTGTAAATGCAACTCCAGTGCCCGAATCATCACTCAAGTTTCCAAAAACCATAGATTGAATGTTTACGGCAGTGCCAAGATCAGAAGAGATGCGCTCACGACGTCTATAAAGTTGTGCTCGCTCAGAGTTCCAGGAATGAAATACTGCCTCTACAGAACTAATTAGGTGTTCGCGTGGATCAGTTGGGAATAGCTTGCCCGTAACAATCTCAATCTCTTTAATAAACGCAGCCGCCAAAGCTTGTAGGCCCGCTGCATCTAACTGCTGAATGGTTTTAACAGAATGCGACTCAAGAATTCGATTTTCAATTTGATGAAACTCAGCAGGTGGAACATCACAAACAATGCGTCCATACATATCTATAAAGCGGCGATAAGAGTCCCAAGCAAATTTTTCATTTCCAGAGATCTTCGCTAAACCTTCGGCAACTTCTGGTGTCATTCCCACATTTAAAACCGTTTCCATCATTCCCGGCATAGAAAACTTTGCTCCAGAACGAACTGATACTAGTAATGGTTTAGTCGGATCTCCGAATTTTTTATCCAAGCTTTTTTCAAGGTCATTTAATGAATTATTAATTTCTGATATTAATCCTGAAGGCATTTCTCCTGAAGAGAGATATTCGCGACATGCTTGTGTTGTAATTGTGAAACCTGGAGGTACTGGTAAACCCATCCGCACCATTTCGGCAAGGTTTGCACCTTTTCCACCTAATAAATCAGATTGAGTACGATCCCCAAAAGTAAATGGATGGATTAACTGCGCGCTCATTCCACTCCCTTATTTTTCCAAATTCTCAGGACTCGAGTGCCAGAACTCTACTGAATCAACCCTTGAGCGAGCCACCAAATATGCCCCGAGCCAACGCTGGATGAGCGGGCTGAGGGCCAAAAAAAGTAAAAGCCCGGTCTATCCAGTAGATCAAGGAGGTTAAGTAGATCAAGTAGATCAGAAGGCTCCAGGGAGGAAATTCTTTAGCTTGAGTGAGCAATAAGCAACAGGCATCTGGCTCTAGCAATTTATGACAATTCGTACTACTTTGCTGGTAATAATTAAGCAGCACAATCCACAGCACGTACTCGCATGGGAACTTTAGGAGTGAAAATGAAAATAACAAATATCGAAGTTATCTTGGTGGATCGCCCAGCAGTTCATCCTCCTTTTGTTTGGCGCAAAAATGTCCCCGGCTCTGACGGACCAACTGTTGGTGGCTGGTTAGTAATTGAAACTGATGCTGGAATCACCGGGTTTGCCACCGTAGCACGTGGTGTGATTTTGAAGGATTATGTTGATCGTCGTTTCCGTGCGGAAATGCTTGGACAAGATCCACTGATGCGTGAGCATCTTTGGGAGCGGGTTTGGGAATTAGATCGCATTGAAAGATTTGCACCAAACATGGCACACGTTATCGACGTGGCACTTTGGGACATTGCTGCGAAAGCTGCAAATCTTCCGGTTTACAAATTGCTCGGTGGGTATCGCGAATCTATTCCGGCTTACGCATCGACAGTTACCTACTCATCAATTCCAGAGTTTCTTGATATCGCATCACAATGCATAGACCGTGGATACAAAGCAATTAAGTTGCATGCTTTTGGTGATGCCAAAAAAGATGCAGAGTTGTCATTAAAACTTCGGGCACATGTTGGTCCAGATATCGCGCTTATGTACGACGGTTCAGCTGGTTTTGATTTGATGGATGCAGTTTATCTCGGACATGCTTTAGATGAGGCTAGCTTCCTTTGGTATGAAGAGCCTATGCGTGAGTTTTCAGTAACTGCATACAAATGGTTAGGTGAGCGAGTACGGATTCCATTACTACTTGGTGAAGTAACCGAAGGTGCACATATGAGCGCTGGAGATTTCGTGGCAACAGGTGTTGCAAGTGCACTTCGTGTTTCAACATTTTTGCGTGGTGGCTTTACTGGTGCGATGCGTATCGCCCACTTAGCTGACACTTTCCACCTTCGTGCTGAAGTTCATGGATTTGGATTGGAACAAGCACATCTTTGTATGGCGATTAAAAACAACTCTTATTACGAGTCATTAATCAAAGACAATCCCTTTACTGAGATGAGCCAAGATGTGCCGGTAGATAAAAACGGCATGATTCATGCCCCAAAGGGTCCAGGAATTGGATACGAATCTTTGTGGGCTGAAAAGGGCGCTCCTAAAGAGTTGGCAAAGTTCCTAAAAGGCTAAATTAATTAACTCCACTAATAATTTAAATTAATTCTAATTCGAAGTAAGGAAGTAAGTACGCGAATGGCAAAGATCACTGGATTTAAAACTTTGGATGTGCGTTTTCCTACTTCTCGTGGATTAGATGGTTCGGATGCAATGAATAAAGATGTCGATTTTAAGCACCACAAGTCCATTGTGTGGTCATTTAATCCCTGTGTTTGAAAAAGGTTGACCTGGATTCTTTGTTTGTGTAGCCTTAAATCAAGTTGTTTGTTGTCACATGGAGAGGATTTTACTTTGCCGCGTTCCACATTCGCAGATAGAAGAGTAAACCCTCTAGCAAAGTATTTTTCAATTATAGAAGGTAAAGCTTTTGCTTGGATTTTGTTGATTCCGAGTTTGACGTTGGTGTCATTTTTTATTGTTTACCCCCTTTTCAGGGGCATTCGATTGAGTTTTTCTGAATATAAGTTGCTTGACGGTAAAAATCCAGAATTTAATTCATTGGACAATTATTTCATTTTAGTTAGAGATCCAGATGTGCTAAATGCCGCTCGTATTACATTTATTTACACGGTAATAGGACTAATTTCGCAAGTTCTGCTAGGCATGACAGCAGCATTACTTTTGACCAAAAAATCCAAGTACATATGGATTGCTCGAATAGCAATTATGCTTCCATGGTTTATGCCACCTGTAGTGACTGCTTACATGTGGCGCTTTATGCTAGATGCAAAAGTTGGGATCTACACTTTATTGCTTAGTCATATAGGCATTGATATAGGTGGAGTTGGCATCTGGGGAGATCCAGACAGAGCTTTATACGGGGTTTTGTTTGTTGAGCTTTGGAGGTCGTATCCGTTTTTTACTCTATTTATTCTTGCAGGCATCCAAGCAATTCCAGTGGAACTGCGGGAGTCAACTGCTCTAGATGGTGCAAATGCTTTTCAACATTTTCGTTACATTACTTTACCTCTTTTGAAACCAGTATTATTTGTTTCTACTGTTCTAGAGGCCATAAAATTAATTAATTCGCCCACATTGGTTTTACTCATGACTGAGGGTGGTCCTGCAGATTCGACAATGGTTTTACCTTTACTTGCTTTTAAAAAGGCATATCAAGCGTTTGATTTTGGATACTCTTCAACGATTTCTGTAGCGGTCTTAGTAGCTATATCTGGTTTTGCAATCGTGTACATTAGAGCAGTCGGATTTGGAAGAGAAAAATAATTATGAAAAAAAATATCAAAAAGTTTTCTATATCGTCTAGTTTCATTAATTTAGGTCTTATCTTTCTTTTGGTTTTTGCTCTTTTCCCAATAGTGTGGACGATATACACTTCATTTAGAGTCGAAATGGATATTATAAAAAACCCAACAGGACTCAACTTTTCTGGGTTAAATTTTGATGCTTATCGTGAGGTTTGGAGTGGAACAGATTTCCCAGTACTAATAAAAAACTCTCTCATAACAAGTTTCCTAACGATGGTGATGAGTTTGACTCTCGGAACTTTGGCTGGTTATTCGCTATCAAGATCAGATTTTCGGGCAAAAGAAACTGTCCTGCTGGTTTATCTTTTAGTTCGAGTGATTCCAGGAGTTCTATTACTGATACCTATTTTTTTGCTAATGCAAAAATTCAATTTGTTAGACACGCATATAGGACTGGCTCTTGCCTACACGACTTTTACATTGCCAGCCGCAGTTTGGTTGATGAAGGGGTTTTTCGACGGACTTCCAATAGATCTAGAAAATGCTGCTCGGGTGGATGGTTGCAGTCGAATCGGAGCGTTATGGAGAGTAGTACTACCTCTTGTACTGCCTGGTATAGCTGCTACGGCAACTTTGGTAGCGATAGAGGCTTGGAATGATGTCCTTTTCGCTCTGATGATAACTTCCAGTACCGATGCCCGCACTTGGCCAGTAGGAATGAAATTGCTAATCGGTGAATTTCAGCTTCCATGGGGTCAATTAACTGCAACAGCAGTACTCAGCTTGATTCCAGTCGTCATCGGTTTTTCATTCGCAGGTCGACGCATGGTGGCTGGTCTGACTGCAGGAGGAGTTAAAGAGTAGGTTCACTTGTCAGACATTTTATTTGTATTACTTTTGTATTTTTCCGCTTCAAAACAGTCTTGATTACGAGAAGGTAACAATTGCGAATTAACGTATATTTTCGTGGCTTTTCTCTCAAAAGTCATTGACTTTCATCAAATCAAATGTGAAAGTACACCTAGCCACGAGACGGGTCGCTGGTGGGTAAGGCGTAACCTAATTAAGGGAGTTTAAGAATGGATTCGAACTCAGTATCACGTAGAAAGTTCATCGGCGTAGCCGGTGGAGTTGCTGCCGGAGCTGCCATTTCCGGACCGGCCTCTGCTGCAACAAAAAAACCAGCTGCTAAGCCAGCTGCTAAGCCAGCTGCTAAGCCAGCTGCTAAGCCAGCTGCTGTAAATAAACCAGGAAGTGGTGTAGTTAATTACTGGAACCACTTTACCTCGCCTGTAGAGCGGACTGGATTTGAGGCAGTCACGGATGGATTCAAGAAAGACTACCCAGCAATCGACTTAAAAGTCGAAGCGATTCAA
>BJFZ01000068.1 GCA_014190175.1 Actinomycetes bacterium
GTTCTTCATTTTTGATGAAGTTTGATCCACAAGAACTGCAATGATCAGCGCCGCACCAAGTGCTGTTGTTTGTCCATAAGAAGGAAGTTGCATCTGAGCAAATCCGTTGGAAAGGGTTGCCAATATTCCGACTGCAATAGCAGTACCTGCAACAGAACCTCGTCCACCTGCCAGACTTGTTCCCCCTAGAATCACCGCGGTCACAACAGATAGTAAATATGAGGTTCCTAGCTGTGGTGATGCTGAACCAAGTTGGCTCACCAGAACAACTCCGGCTACTGCTGCAGAGAGGCTACTCACCATATAGAGCCCAAGTGGAAGCATTTTCGTTGAAATTCCAGAGAGTCGAGCTGCCTCTCGGTTTCCACCAATTGCAAAAATATTTCGCCCAACGACTGTCTTTCGCTCTATGAAGTAAGCAAGAGCCATTACAAAAACTACGATTATCACAAGGACTGGGATCTTTAAGACTTTTGTGTAAAGAAACCAATCAAATAATGGATCGCGAATCGATACGGTTTGACCTGCTGAAAGAATAAAGGAAAGACCAGAGAAGAATGACATTGTTCCGAGAGTTGTAATAAATGGGTTAACTCCAAGTTGAACCACGATAAATCCATTTAATACGCCAATTGCCGTTCCAATTAAAATCGAGATTAAAACGACTAGCCAGCTAGCCATTCCTGTTGCCAATAATTTTCCAACCATAACGGTTGTAAGTGCTACAACGCTGCCAACAGATACGTCAATTCCACCTGAAATAATTAAGGGAGTTTGCGCTGAAGCCATAATTCCGAGTGCGGTTGCACCAACAAGGATTGTAATTACGTTATCAAATGTTAAGAAGTACTCAGGACTTTGGAACCTAAAAAATACAATCATCAATATGAGCATGAGCAGCAATCCTTGGCTGCGTAGAAGGCTCCCAAAATCTATTTTTTTCTTGGCTACCTCTGGCTTGGATTGTTTTTTAGTACTTCCGCTCATGATGCTTCCTCCAAATAAGCTGCACGTGCAACTTCTTGTTGAGTAGGGTTAGTTTTACTTAAAGTAATTTTGCCATTTCGCATTACCTCAATACGATCAGAGATCTTGAGCACTTCTTCGATGTCACTGCTAATTACCAATACTGCGACTTTTTCATCATGTGCTAATTTTTGCAATAACTCATAAATCTCAAGCTTTGATCCAATATCCACACCACGTGTAGGGTCGTCCAAAATTAGGATTCGACATCCAGTCAACAGCCACCTAGAAAGTAGAACTTTCTGCTGGTTGCCACCTGAAAGTGAAAGGACTGCGTTTTCAATGTTTTCAGTTTTTATCGATAAATTATCGGCCCAGAGCTGCCCAGAAGAAGTCTCAGATCTCGCCTGAATTAAGCCCCGCTTTGAAAGTTTCCGCAAAAAAGCAAGTGTTATGTTCTCCTTAATTGATCTTTCCAGTAACAATCCCTGCGCTCTTCGCTCGGCCGGAACATATCCAATTCCAATATCCATGGTTGATTTGATACTCCCAAGCTTTAACTCTTCACCGCCCACAATTATTCTTCCTGAAGTCGGCTTATTTGATCCAAATAGAGTCATGCCAAGTGAATCTCGGCCCGATCCTGCGATTCCATATACTCCTAGAATTTCTCCGTACTTAAGAGTTAAGTTTGTGTCAAAAATTCCGTTTGCGGTAGTTAAATTCTCAACCTTCATAGCTATCTCTGAATCAGCGCTGATTGTCGAAGAAGCCTTTACTGAATCTACTGATGTATGCCCCAGCATCGAAGAAACAATTCTCTCCTTATTGCCCTCGCTCTTGCTCATTTCATCAACAAGCTTGCCGTCCCGAAGTACAACTACTCTGTCAGCTATATTTAAAACTTCATCTAATCGATGGCTTACAAAAATAATTCCAACACCCTGATCGCAGATCGTCTTTAGTAACTTCAATAATCTAGTTGCTTCTATATCGCTCATAGGCGCAGTGGGTTCATCGGTAATTAGTACCTTAGCTCCTGGAGTTAAAGATCTTGCGATTTGAACGAATGCCCGATAAACCACAGGCATTTCACCAACGTTTTGCGACAAGTCAATATCTTCTAAACCTAAACTCGACAGCCTCTCTTTTGCTTTACGTTTCATTGAAGCGTAATCAACTAAGAACGGAATTTTCTTTCGAGGATAATGGCCGAGTAAAACATTTGTCATAACATCTAACTCAGGACAAAGTTGGAGTTCCTGTGATGCTAAACGAATTCCTGCAATTTCTGCAGCGCGTGGACTATTTAGAACTACTTCTTCGCCATCAACAAAAATTTGCCCCGAATCTGACGAAACTAATCCAGAAGCAATCGCTGCCAGGGTTGATTTCCCTGCACCATTTTCGCCGACTAAGCAGAGAATTTCTCCAGCATTTACTTCGATTGATACATCAGAAAGTGCCTGTACACCACCGTAGCGTTTGCTGATTGATTTTAATTGCAAGATAGGGCTCTTGCGAGCCCTATCTTGCTGATCTATAGCGACCAATTCATTCCTAACTTATTGATTTCAGCTTATGAACAAGCTGACTTTGGATAGTACTTTCCAACATTCTTCGCTGTAAGAAGAGTAGTAGGAAGGACTACATGGTTAGGAACCTTCTGCTTATTAATCAAACCAATTACGGCAGGAATGAGGTATTTTCCGTAATTTTCTGGGAAGTAAGCAACGCTTCCATATAGCTCTCCGCTACAAATGTTTGATAGTAGAGAAGCTCCTTGACCCACAGCTAGAAGGTTGTTCATATCGCGACCTGAGGCCTTATATGCCTGAACCATAGCAACTGTGTTGTCATCATTAATTCCACCAAGAATGATTTTGGCATCCTTTGGAATAGTTTGAAGTGCGTTACCAGTGTTTACGTTTGTCTTTGCTGGATCTGCGCCTTGAGTAGGAACATCAATAAATCGTGATGAAGGGAAGTTTGGCTGAACTTGGTTCACGCCAACGTAGTAACCATCCATACGTTGAATTGAGTTCAATCCACCTTCTTTAAGTGAACCGATAAGTAGGTAAGGCGCGACGTCCTTGCCCCACTTTCTCAAAGCTTCCTTCATCAATCCGGCTCCGGCCATTGCACCAGCTGATCCGTTATCCACGTCGACAAAAGGAACGCCCGGGTGAACTACGAATGTTGCAACCAAAGGAATCTTTGCATCTTTCATAGTACGAACTGCACCAGGTGCTGCAGCTGCAACTACCTGAGCGGCCATTACGCCGTCATACTTCTTCTGGATAAAAATCTTTAAGTTTTCTTGCACCTTAATTGGATCGGCGTTATCTGAAAGGATTTCAACCTGTACACAGCCCATAGCTTTGGCTGTTGCAAGCATTCCCTTTCTAACGATCAAAGCAAAAGACTCATTGTCAGAGAAAATATCAAACCCGAGTTTGTATGTTTTTCCCGCGCAAAGTTCTTTTGTTGGCTTACCGACGAATTTGGTCCAGTCTGGAGCCGCTGCATAGGCATTTTGTACCGAAAACAGTAGTGCGGCGACAGCTAGTACCGAAGTTATCTTATTTCTTGATATCACTTTTCACCTCTCAGTTGATTTGGCGCCTAGATATGCACTCATCTGAACATTGCATTCAGGAAGAGCATCCCAACGGCTATTGCGAACACTAGCCTCCGTATGCACGCGTATGTCAAGCGTTTGACTAGGTCAAATTTCATAAATTTTCGTTATTTTTGCAGATGTCAAGCGATTGACAAGGCATTTTTGGTCGATTCGCCTCAACCCCTTCTCAAAGGACGAACTGAGGCGCTAGCCTTGAATCCACTTTCCTTTAACTCTTTAGCAAATATCAAAAAGGAGCCTTGTCGATGTTGTCCCTAAGTAATAGAGTTATCTCTATAAAGGTCGATGAAGATCTGGGTGGAGAAATTCGATCAATAAAAATGGGTAAGAGTGAATTCTTGGCCGACTTTGACTGGCTGAGCCCAATACAAAATAGTAGATCTTCTTCTTATGGCAGTGCAATTTTGAATTGGCTTTCAGAATATCGTGGCGGGTGGCAAGTACTTTTTCCAAATGCTGGAAACGAGAATACAGTAATGGGTGTTCCTCTCCCCTTCCATGGGGAATTTGGTAGAACCCAAACCACGATTGTATCCAAGAAAAAATCCGAGTTAATTATTAAAGCTGGAACAAGATTGCCTTTAGTTTTAACTCGAACTTATAAACTAATTCCTAATAAGCCTACTCTTCTAATTAAGCAATCAGTTACTAATGAGTCTGATTCGACTATTCCTTTTATCTGGGGTGAACATCCAGCATTTTCGTTACCGCGCGGTTCTAAAATAAATTTGCCTGCTGGACCGATTCTTGTCGATTCAAACGAAATGGGAGAACTGCAAGATGTTAAACCTGGCTCGAGTGGCACTTGGCCATTTGCACCAGACCGTGTTGGCGGCCAAATAGATTTATCAGTCGTACCAAACGAAAATGTCGAGAGACTTTGTTACATTCACGATCGACCAGAGGGTTGGGCTGCTATGCAGCATGGTAAAAAAGTAATAGGAATTTCTTGGGACGTTGAAGCATTTCCTCATATCTGGTTCTGGCAAGAAATCGGTGGCAAAGGTTTCCCATGGTTTGGTCGAAGTGAAATAACAGCGATTGAGCCAGCATGCTCCTGGCCTTCATTTGGTCTAGAAGAAGCCATAAAAAGTGGGCAAGCCTTCTACCTTAAGCCTGGCGAAGTTAAGAGCGCTTGGACAACATTTTCAGTGTCTTCGGTTGCGACTAAAGACATTATGAAAATCAAATCAATAGATTCAAAGGGAATATTTCACACAAAATAGAGAAAGTAGGAAATATCTATGGAAAAGAACTTCGCGGGTAGAAATGCTGTTGTAACAGGTGCAGCTATGGGAATTGGACGAGCTACTGCTGAAGTGCTGGCAGAAAGAGGAGCCAGAGTGATTGCGCTTGACTATAACGAATCTAAACTCAATGAGTTGATTCCGATTTGGAAAGACGCTGGATTAGATATCACTCCTATGCAATGTGATGTCACAAGCGCTGAGGCTGTTTCTCAAGTTTTTAAAAAGATTGGGGATGTTTTCCCAAAGCTTTCTATACTTGCAAATGTTGCTGGCGTAGTTAGATATGGAAAAATTGAAGATTTAAATGAGGCAGATTGGGATTATCAATTAGATACTAATCTCAAGGCGATGTTTCTCACTTGCAGAGAAGCAGTTAAATTAATGCGAGTAAATGGAAGTGGTTCAATTATAAATATCTCAAGTGTTCAGGCTATGGCTAGCCAGCAAACGGTTGCACCTTACGCAGCGTCAAAGGGTGGAGTAATTTCATTTACAAGGTCTATTGCACTTGATTATGCTGCTGATGGAATCAGGGCTAATGCTGTTTTGCCAGGATCTGTAGAAACGCCGATGTTGCGAGCAGCGGGAGAACAATTCAATCCTTCAGATCCTGAGGGTGCGATGAAAAATTGGGGGGCGCTACATCCGCTTGGATTTTTAATCCAACCTAGGGATATTGCAAATGTAATTGCCTTTCTAGCAAGTGATGAAGCGAGAGTTATAACTGGCGCACCAATAATTGCTGACTCAGGATTGCTTGCCGGCTTAGGCGTATAAAAATGGTCCAACCGCCAACACTTCCATCACGAGAAGCAAGACTTGAGCTTTTGGATAAGGTCGGCAAGTCCTTGCTTGGTATGCCTTATAAGAGTTGGAATTTTGGCGATTCAACTGGCTTTGAAGGAATTCTTGATGCTGGACGATTGCTCAAAGATCCCCGCTATTTTGCATTTGCGGGAGGTTGGTTTCGCGCCTGGGCGAGTCGCCCAGAACCATTTAGGCCACTTGATTGCACTGCTCCTGGGGTTGCCATGGTTGAATTCGCCCGCATAACTGGAAACCCAACAATCCTTGAGTCACTAAATAGGTTGGCTGCCTATTTAATGAGTCGATCTAAGAATCGAGGGATTTATGACACATGGGAATCTCTATGTTTGATTTCACCATATGGAGGTGAGGAACTTCCGGAGGATGAAGCTCGGTGGCTTGCAAACCCTCCTGGAGGAACTTGTGTCGACTGTTTGCATTTTGATCCGCCATTCCTAACAGCACTGGGAAGTGAGACTGGCAATTTGGCGCTAATCAATTCGGGCGTTGAACAAGCACATGCATATATCGATGCGCTG
>BJFZ01000069.1 GCA_014190175.1 Actinomycetes bacterium
TGAAGATTGACCTACAGTACTACCGGCACGATCCTTGGCAGTGATTGTCATAATTGCTGCTTCACCAGGAGAATAAGTTGCCTTATCAAAGCTAATCGCTGTTGTATATGCAGCACCAGCAGCAGTAACACTTACGGCAGCTGAAGTATATGTAGCGGTAGCGGTCTTGGTGTCATCTGCAACGGTTAAAGTAACTGTTCCAGAATCGCGAACGATCATGGTACAGCTCCATTTACCTGCTGCAATGTTTGCGACAGTAGTTGGTGCTGTACAAGTTCCATACCCCTTTAGATCTGGAGTAGATGCTGAATACGGCGCAACCACAGATGTGTCGGAAGAGATTAGATAGAAATTAGAATTTCTATTCTGCGAAGCAGAAGGAACCGTAATATTGCTTGCATCTTTTGCAATGAAGGTAACAATTGAAGCACCCACCGTTACAGAATCTGCTGCAGCGGATGAGAGGTTCCATCCAGCGGCAGTAATTGTGTTAGCAGAAGCAGTTAAGGTAGTAGCCTTTCCGTAAAATGTTACAGATTTAGCAGTTGATGTAAGAGCTTCAGTTCCAACATAACCAGTTATGGTTGTTACTCCTGAAGTTCCATCAGACCATAAGTGAACTACATCAGTAGAGGCGGTCATTGTCACTTGACGCAAGCTAGTATTAGCTGCACCGTTCAAGGTCAAGAAACCGGGTCCTGAAGTAATTTTAACTACCATCGAACCGCCGACAGAGGCACCTGTAGAAGTGGTATCAGTTTCTGATGCATTCATAAACTGAACATACAGATAACCAACGTCAGCTGGTGTAGCTAAAGCTAGTGTTGGAGACTGACCAGCAGATACTACCAATGTGGAGTCTGAGCGAGTTTGATAAGTTCCACCGGTATAAGCAACTGATGTATCTTTGATGTACAACTTTGATTTTGAAGTCGCAGTTGTATCAGCAGCAGCTACTGTTAAGGCAAAAGTAGCAGTTGCAACTAGAGAAGCTCCAGAAGAAACTATTCCTTTAACCGTCTCATTATCGCGATACAGGTTAACCGAGTAGTTGTGAGTTCCAACTACAGTAGCTTTTCTGATCGTGATTGTGAATTTAGCAGTACTGGTGAATCCACTAGTTCCAGTCATAGTTTCTCCAGCAGCACCAACTACAGCAGTTTCAGTGCCTGGATAAAAAACCACGGACGCAGAATCAGCTTTAAGGGCTTGAATAGTTACACCCGTAGTTGTTGAGTCAGAGGCTGCGCCAGTAGCGCCTTGGCCAAGAACAACAACTGAGAAAGATTCATTAGTGACAGTACTTACCCAAGATGCGGTAGCTGTGACTGTAGTTGTTTCATTTACAAGTACAGATCCAGTGGAAGCACTCAACGTCATGGTTGGTGTGCCTAAGTATGCTGAAGAAGGTGCCACGGAAAGAACTCCGAGACCCAACGCAGCAACTGCAACAAGCGCAATACGCTTGAAGGTTGTCTTTGTAGACATTTGTTTCCTTTCGGTAGTCGATATAGAGACGTTCCCTATTTCGGCTTTGAGATGAGTCGCACGTGCTGACACATCTCTTCCCCCACTCCGTTTCCGGTAGAAGTGAGGAAAACTAGGTTTGAACAAGGACTCCATTATGCCTTACCTGCCTTGCTCGACTCTGTAACCAAGACGGCTTGCGCCAAGATCTGGGTCTTTCCAGAGTTTAAGAGAAGTCGAGTAGTAACTGATTTAGGCACAGAAATGAGGTCTGTTCCGGTAGTGCTTGAAGGCACTGTGATGATTGTCTCCACGGCTGAGTCGATCACCATTGTTGCAGTAACGAGGTAATTGCCCGAGGCAAGTCGCTCGATATCGACAGTTGTGTAGGAGAGATTGAGGGGAACCCAACTTCCATTCATGCCTGCCGAAATATCAACTGTGTATGAAGTGCCAGTTCCATCGACCACAATGTTTTGGTCAAGGAAAATATTTGATGAACCAGATTTAGTCTTAGCAATTGTAGAAAGCGTTACGCCATCTTCAGTTAACTTTGGATCGTTCTTAGTTATGTAGAGAACGCCGGCAATATTGCTGTTATTGGTAACTGTGAATCCGGATGGCACGCCATCGCTATCTAACCCGGCAAACTTAAGTGCTTTAGTCTTAGCTGAAATCGTGCCAGCTTGCTTCGCAGCTTTCTTAGCTTCATTTACTGAAGCAGTTGCTGATGGCGTAGGAAGTGTGGCGGTTTCATTTGAGGTTACAACTTCATCGCTATTGCCAGCAGAAGAGTTAACAACATCGATGCTGATCAAGTTTTCATGATTTGGCATTGCATTGAATCCAAGAAATGCAAAAAGTACCAAGATTAACGAGAGTGCGACTTTAGAAGATTTCTTTGCAACTTCGGCAGCTTTCTTATAAGAAGTAGAGAGTAAATCAAGAGCGGTTAAACCACGCTCTTCATCAACGATAAGTTCGGAGAGGATGCGACGAAGCGAAGTGCGGGCACGAGAAACTGTGTGCCGCACGGCAGATTCTTTAATACCAAGTTCCTTAGCAATCTCTTCAGTCGAACGACCTTCCATCTCCCACATAACAAGAGCAGCACGTTCTGCAGATGAGAGCATTGATAACGCTTGACGAACAATCGCAGCATCATCAGCAGCTGCAACTACATCAGCGTGATCAACATTTTCTTGCCATGTAGCTTCAACCTCAGCAGTTGCATCATCAAGCACAACTAGGTTTGGCCGACGACCTTCCAAGCGGAAGATATCGATGCAGAGGTTTTCGATGGTGCGGTGTAGATAAGAGAGTGCATGCTCTTGTGATTCAAGTTCTGGGGCAGCGAGCATCACTTTAATTAAGGCATCTTGTAGAACTTCTTCAGCCTTAGCGTTGTTCTTGAGTAATCGGGCTGCATGAGCGTGGAGTTCAGCGCGGTGCTCTGTGTAGAAAGCACCAAGCTCGGCAACGGTCCATACTTGAAGACCATTAGCCTTAGCTGACTTACGAATACCCACGAGGTGAGCCCCTTTTGATAACCGGTTTTGTGTTACAGAGCCATCCGTCGATGCCTCTACCCGATACTACGAATCTAGGCTGAGAATGTAGCGAGAAACGGACAAAACAGGCAATTAGAGCTTTGGTAAATTCGGGTTGAACGGGTCAAGCTCATGTAGTTTAAAAATTGCTTCTTGTCTTTCGCTAGCAGAACTTGTGGACAGATAAATTATTGCTTTCCAACCCATAATATCCCTAGGGAAATCTCTTATTAGGCTATCGGAGACTTCTTTACCCTGAGCCTGAAAACTATTTTGAAAAGCAGTATCAAGAGTTATGTCTCGATGGTAAGCGGTTGATCCAATTACTTTGGTCGTTTCGATCATATTTGTTAAGTTTTTAGAATTCAAGGCAGTTCTAAATTTGACATCGGCGTTAAATGGAATAAATGCCAGCACAAATCCAAAAATCAATCCAATTAATGCAAGTAACCCAGCCTCGGCTGGTAATTGGTGGACATTGCTTCTCAAGGACTTCTTTGACTTATTGGTTACGTCGCTAAAATCCGTTTGAAGCTCTCGAGTAGAAATCTCATATCCGATCAATGCTCCTGTGAATAACCAACCCCATACACCAATACCTATTTGATTAATACTTACCGCAGAAAATACTATGTACCCAACCCAAGATGCAAAAAGTGCAACAAAAGTTGCATCAAAAGTTTTCTGTCTTCTTAGAAACCTAATCCCAGAATTAAACGCAATTAGGTTTAATATGGAATAAGCCAAAATCATCGGCAATCCACCATTGGAAGAAATATCTAAAAAAATATTATGTGCAGTGTTTGCAATTCGATCTGGCCCAGTTCTTAAAGTCGATATCACGCCCCTCGCACTACGATACCAGTCTCCATAAGAATCTAAGCCAACACCAAAAATTGGGTGATCTAAAGTCATTTGCCATCCAGCGTGCCAATAATCAGTTCTGTAAACTACTGATGGTGCAAAGAGAAATTTTGCTAATGGTCCCTTATTTGCAATTCCAAAAACTGTGACGAAAGTTCCTATAATTGCTAAAAATACATACGGAATCTGGAATTTTCTAAGCTTTTTATTATAATGTAACCATATATAGATTGACACCACGATTCCTGCGATAAAAATCATTATGCCTTGTATTGAACCTGTAATTAATATAATTATTTGATCAATAACAACGGTGAGGAAAATTAATACCTTTAAACCTTTCGGAAACTTCTTTCCAGTCAACAATACCAGCCCGACAATTGAAGAAATTCCAAGAAATGCAGAAGAAAAATTTATATTTCCAAGCGTAGCGAAGGGTGCTTTTTCACTCCATCTTATGGGATCCAACCCTACAATCTGTACTAAACAATAAAATGTAACCGGTATATTTGTAAGAAGGATACTAATTAGTAATTTGTGATAGAAATCTGGCTTTTGTATAAGTGCTGTAGAGACTAGAAGTGATAGCAGTGAAAAATAGGTTAGGAATCCAGTATTTCTACCAAAAGATCCCCAGAATTGTTGTGTTAACGGAGCACCACTAAAAAAAAGAGTTGATAACATTGACAGAACTAATGCTAAAGATGCAATGCAAAATAATTTACTAAGTTTCGTTGTTGATTGCTTAATTACACTGAAACCCAAGAAAATGCATAAAAATGCAATTGGAGTAAGTATCAACAACTTAATTAAGTTTATTGGGTCGTAATTTGACCAAGGCGAGACGGCTAAAGTTGTGAGAGGTCCAACCACTAGGAGTGCCTTCGCAATTCGCTTATTGACTAATTCGAATTTCATTCCTGTAGCCTAAACCAACTTATGACGATTAATGATAAGTGGGCCCTGTCAGGATCGAACCGACGACCCACGGATTAAAAGTCCGTTGCTCTACCGACTGAGCTATAGGCCCCACTGCGAAACAGTCTCATATGTTTAATTAGTTAAGCATCTGAGTTCTGTTTAGTTAGGTCATCTTATGCCATTTTTCGAGTAGCTACTCGACAACTTCTCGACAGGGCAGAAAATACGCAGACCTGTATGCCAGGGGCTGGCAAGGCTTCAAGCCAGCCCCTGGCACTCTTATTTGTCATCGTCTATCGGTTCAAAATTCCTGGGGCTTAGGTTTATTCGTGCCGTGAAATCATCGAATGCGAAGCCGTTAATTGGTCTCCCATTTTCCTCAAAAGGTGGAAATGGCCAACCATAGAATTCAACAATTCCATCTGAGACTAAGTAGTGGCCCATACCTTGAAACCCTGCTGGGCTATTCATAACATCGATAGGTCTTCGCCCATATTGTCTTGCTAATCTTTCAATTCTCGGATTGATCTTTATATATAAAACGGAACACTCGGTCCCTCCTGATGCATAGGCCATTTTAAGAACTGGTCTGAAACCAGCTTTCTCAGCGACTCTACGACTAGGTTTATTTTTCTGATTAATGCTTAACGCAATAAAATTAAATTTCTTACGATCAAAGGCAATTTGCTCAGCATAGGCAAGACCTAATTCACCAACGCCCTTATTGTGATAGCCACTTCTAACCCATCCAATTAATTCTGAGCCAAACTGGGAAAAACAGATTCCAAACGACATGTGCCCTAAGAGTTTGCCCTTATCAAAAAGACCATAGTGATCTACTGGGTCCTTGAAGAGCATGTCGCTATAGGTCATTGCATAATCGAAGGGGGAGATTGATTCAAACATTGCTCCATAGGCGAGGAACTCATAGTTAGTCTGAGTACTCTCTTGTGCAGCTATTTTGAATTCCTTTATGTCCAGTAGAGAAAGCATTCTCCACTTTACTTTTCGCAAATCAAATTCTTCTATTTGTTCATCTAATTCCATTTATAAGCCTTTTTACTATTGATTCACATGCAATTCTATTGATTCTTACTCAACTAAGATGTATGTGATTACGCATCCCCAACTGGAATGCTTAATCCATTTTACAATTTCTCACATTATGATGCAGACAATGGGCAGACTATCCAAAATCTGTTACAGCTAATTATCATTGTATGGTACTTGTTTTAAAGAAAATAACATTTTTTCGAAAGTAGCTTCGTTAGTACCTTATTTGCAAATTCAATTTTATAAAATATTGACCATCTTCTTCATAGACCTGCCCAAAGCCATGTCTGGGTGCAGATGGTGTATCAAATCTCAGGTGATTGAATAAGTACTATTCAAACTTCTTC
>BJFZ01000070.1 GCA_014190175.1 Actinomycetes bacterium
GACTTTTACCCGACCGGCTTCAACTTGTGAGCGGATATCACGATCTGAGAGCAACATAATTGGCGACCTTACCCCAGGTTTCGTATGCTCTGCGAACGGTACGCGCGGGCGTAGTGAAATGGCATCAAATTTACCTTCACCTGCGCCGTAAAACTTTCCCGGTCATAGATCCTGAGTGCTCTCCATTTTTTACGGCGATAGTCCCATTTACAACAACTAATTGAATTCCTTCCGGGTATGCCCGAGGTTGCGCAACGGTCGATCGCGTTCGAACATTAATTGGGTCAAAGACCACTACATCTGCAAAATTTCCTTCTTGCAAAACTCCACGTTTTTTTAATCCAAATCGATTAGCAGGCTTTGCCGCCATTTTATGGATCGCAGTTTCTAATGAAATTGTTTTCATTTCGCGTACATGATGAGCAAGATATTCAATATGTCCGCTGTATGGATGTTGACTCATAGTTACTTCACTTAAAGGCCCTTTATCAATACTGGTGTACCCATCAACTCCAAGACTGAAATCAGGATGAGAGACCATTTCGGCTAAATGTTCTTCAGTGAATAACTCACCGACCAATATCAAATCATCCATCTCAGGACCGGATGCTTGCAAAATATCAAAGAAACAATCCCATTCATCTTTTTTATGTAACTTTGCAATCTCTGGAAAACTTAGCCCGTTATATTCTGGCAAGTGTGGAGAGCTTTGTAGTAAAACTCGATGCCACTGGCCTTTATGAATAAATCTCCAATAACGATCGCAATCTTCGCGAAGTCGGTCTCGAACTAAATTATCTTTTAGTGCTTTTGAAACTTCAGGATAGCCCTCATCAATTAACCAACGTGGAAGTATTCCGGTCATCTTTCCAATTCCATGTTTAAATGGAGTTGTATCTGCTTCGATATCAAATCCTTCTGATTGCGCTTTCTTCATCATTTCGACAGCACGTTCCCAAGCTCTCTCTGGTGCATTTGTGTCATGGCGTACATTTAAATGAGAAATCTGCGCTGATATCCCACCGATTTTGGCAAGATCAATAAGTTCTTGGATTGATTCGAAAATTTTCGCATCGCGATTTCTTATGTGGCTGGCATAAATTCCATCATGCTTGCCCAACTCTTTAGCTAAATATTGCAACTCTCTTGGTGTTCCAAATATCCCTGGGGTGTACTCCAGTCCAGTTGACATTCCAATGGCTCCACTATCCATTGCCTCTGCTAACAAACTTGCCATGGTTCGCAAATGCGAGTCAGTAACTTCTTCATCACCAAGTAAGCCCGCCGCAGTTCGAATCGCATTGTGCCCAACAAATAATGCAACATTTGCAGTTATGCCACCGCTTTCAATATTTTCTAAATATTCGCCAAATGTGCGCCAATCAATTGGACCTTCATAAGTAAAAGAACGCATCCGTGCTTGAGTGGCTAATGCAGATTGATCACTTAATGGCGCATTTGTATAACCACAATTTCCAACTATCTCAGTGGTCACTCCTTGCCGGATGGAACTGTGAGATTCGCGATTTGCATGCAAAGTAAAATCTGAATGACTGTGTGGATCAATAAATCCGGGTGAAACTACTTGATCAGTTGCATCGATCTCGATGCGCGCAGTTGAAACTCTCCCAATCTCAACAACTTGTTCGTCTTGGATTCCGATATCTGCGCGGTGTCTTAATGCACCAGTACCGTCAATTAACCAGCCATTTCTAATCGCTAAATCAATCATGCAGATGAGATTAGCACCCACTAATTCTTTAGTTAAGGGGAGTGCCCTCCATTTTTCGCAGAGTTTCAATTCGTTGTTGTATCGGTGGATGAGAAGCAAACATTTGCGAAACGCTCTTGCCATCAAGTGGTGATTCAATCCAAATGTGGGCAACAGCATTTGATCGCTGTTTTACAACGGTGCTGTCCTGAGCTAAAACTTCTAGGGCACTTCGTAATCCACTTGGGTTTCGAGTAAAAGCGACTGCTGTCGCATCTGCCAAGGACTCTCTTTTTCGCGAAATAGCAGATTTCAGTAATAAGGCAGCAATTGGAGCGAGAATTAGCACGAACAAAGAGATTACTAACATAACTGGATTCGCATTGCTATCGCGATCACGTCTTCCCCCACCAAACCACATCATTCGCATCAACATATCACTGACTATGGCAATTGCTCCTGCAGATGTTGCTGCAACTGCAGAAACTAAAGTATCGCGATTCGCAACATGTGCCATTTCATGTGCAACAACTCCTTGAAGTTGATCACGATCCATTACCTCTAATAACCCAGTTGTAAAAGCAATAACCGCTCTATCTATGTTTCTCCCTGTTGCAAAGGCATTTGGAGCATCATCTTCCACAATTGCAACTTTTGGCATAGGTAAGCCGCTAGCAATTGTTACTTCTTGAATTAATCCAAATAACTTTGGATTATCACTTTCTTGAATTATTTTTGCGCCGGTCATCCGCATTACTAATTTATCTGAGGAGTAGTAAGAACCCCATACCGAAAATAATGAAAATCCCACAGCGAGCGGAACTATTGCCGCTCCACCACCACCAAAATATGAAAGTGCAGCAAATGCGACGAGCCACGACAAAAATCCGAGAGAAATAAGTAAAAAGATCGTCTTTCGCTTATTTGCTAATTGAAGCGTCCGAAAATTAAATGTTGCCATTAGAAGTTGACTTTAGGCGCCTTACGATCTTGCGGATCATCAACTTCATAAAATTCGCGTTCGCCTACTTTTGCGATTCCAGCAAATAGATTTGATGGAATAGTTGCAACAGCTGTGTTTAATGCGCGGACATTCTCATTGTAAAATTGTCGAGCAAATCCAACTTTATTTTCAGTTGTTGCTAACTCTTCTTGTAAAGATAAAAAGTTTGCAGATGCTTTTAAATCCGGATAATTCTCAGCAACTGCTAACAATCCTCGCAAAGCTTGAGTCAACATTCCATCTGCTGCTGCGACATCTGGCACAGTTGTGGCTGTAGTTGCGGCTGCTCTTGCTTGCACAACTTTTTCAAAGGTCACACTTTCATGTGCTGCATACCCTTTTACTGTTTCAACCAAATTTGGAATTAAATCAGCACGCCTCTTTAACTGCACTTCAATCTGAGCAAAAGATTCATCAACAGCCACATTTAATTTAATCAATTTGTTGTATTGGCCAACGGCAAATATTGCGAGAAGAGCGAGTACGGCGAGGGCGATCAAGAGTTCAGTCATGGCCCTAATCTAGGCGAGGATCTTTAAAACTGCCTGAGAGCTGGATTAGGACCAAATTCTTTGAGGTTGCGCCGAATTAGGCTCAACTTCCAGTTGCGAAGGTATGTTACTGACGGGTAACATAGCCCACATGGGCCATTACATCTCTAATCTGCGCGACATCCAATTTAACCTTTTCGACCTGCTCGGACGTGGTGAAGTGCTCGAAAAAGGAGTTTTTGCTGAAATTGATCGTGACACCGCTAATGGGATGTTGGATGAAGTAAAACGAATGGCCGAAAATGATTTAGCTGAATCTTTTGTTGATGGCGATCGCTTAGGTGTTGATTTCAATCCAGCAACCGGAGATGCAAAGTTGCCGGAAAGTTTTAAAAAATCTTATCGTGCCTATATGGATGGTGAATGGTGGCGAATTGATACTCCATCTGAATTAGGTGGAACTGTAATTCCACCTTCACTTCGTTGGGCAATCGCAGAAATGGTTTTAGGTTCAAACCCTTCAGTACATATCTACGCATCTGGGCCAGCTTTTGCACATGTCGCATTTGCACTTGGCACTGAACGAGATAAAAAAATTGCAAAAATTATGATTGATCGAGAGTGGGCAGCAACAATGATGCTCACCGAGCCTGATGCAGGAAGTGATGTTGGAGCGGGTCGCTCAAAAGCTGTGGATCAAGGTGATGGGACTTGGCATATCACTGGAACCAAACGTTATATAACTTCAGGTGATCATGACTTAAGTGAAAATATTATGCATTATGTATTAGCACGCCGTGAAGGAGGTAGACCAGGAACAAAAGGTTTAAGTCTTTTCTTAATTCCAAAATTTATGTTTGATCTTGAAACTGGTGAACTTGGTAAACGTAACGGTGTCTATGTAACCAGCATCGAACACAAGATGGGTTTAAATGTTTCGGCAACTTGTGAAATGAATCTCGGCGAAAAAGAACCTGCTGTTGGTTACTTGCTTGGCGAAGTCCATGAGGGTATTGCGCAAATGTTCAAAGTCATCGAATTTGCTCGAATGATGGTCGGCACAAAAGCAATTGCAACACTTAGTGCTGGGTACCAACAAGCCCTTGCTTATGCCAAAGAGCGAATTCAAGGCCCCGATATGACGAAAATGACAGATAAAGCAAGTCCACGAGTTTCGATTATTCATCATCCAGATGTGCGCAGATCATTAATGATGCAAAAATCATACTCTGAAGGAATGCGCTCACTAATTCTATTCACTGCTTCAATCCAAGATGACATTTTAATTGCCAAAGAGGCTGGCGCTGATAAAGATACGCTGCAAGATCTCGAGGCCTTAAATGATCTTTTACTTCCGGTAGTAAAAGGTTATGGAAGTGAGAAATCTTGGACATTGCTCGGAACTGAATCACTGCAGACTTTCGGTGGTGCAGGATTCACTATGGATTGGCCACTTGAACAGTATGTGCGTGATGCAAAAATTGATACTTTGTATGAAGGAACTACTGCAATTCAAGGTTTGGATTTCTTCTTCCGTAAAATTATTAAGGATCAAGGGCGCGCTATTGGTCTATTAGCTAAACAAATTGGCAAATTCGTCGCTAGTGGTGGGGATCTTGCTAGTGAGAAAAGCGAACTCGGCAAAGCATTGCAAGAAGTTAATACAGCGATGGGCTCTTTAGTAGGGGTAGCGATGGCCTCACAAGAAGAACCAAAAGAACTTTACAAAATTGGACAAAGTTCATCACGGTTATTGATGATGGTTGGCGATTTAATCTCGGCTTGGTTATTGCTGCGTCAAGCCGAAATAGCTACTACAAAGATCGGCGCTGCCTCTGATCGGGATCGCGCTTTTTATGAGGGCAAAATTGCTTCTGCAAAGTTTTTTGTCAAAAACGTTTTGCCTAATTTAGCTACCGACAGAGCAATCATTGAAAATGTAGATAACTCAATTATGGAGATCAGCGAAAGCGCCTTTTAGCGTTGGTGGGATGTTAATTTATATATAGAGTGTTCTAGTGCGTAAATTTAAAGGTGAAATCATGTTGTTCGCCAGCGCATTCCTTTTTGCAGCTTCGGGAATCCCAGCTAAATTACTATTAGCTCAGGATTTAACTGCTTTCCGACTCACCCAAGTTAGATGTTTAGGTGCGTTTGTACTTTTAGTTACCTATCTGTTCATCCGAAATCGCCGTTCACTTTTAATGACCAAAAAAGAAATTCCCTTTTTACTTGCTTATGGGATTATCGGTTTTGCTGGAGTCCAGGCGGCTTACTTTTTTGCCATCGGCCGAATGGAGTTAAGTATCGCTTTAGTTGTCGAATTTACCGCTCCGATTTGGATAACTTTTTACGTACGGTACATTCAAAAACGGCACGTAGCTTCAACTATGTGGTGGGCGATTGCTTTAGCATTTATCGGTTTAACTCTTGTTGCTCAGATCTATCGCGGCATGACTGTAGATGGCCTGGGCTTTGCGGTTGCACTAGCTGACGCGTTTGCGCTTGCGGCCTACTTTTTAATGGGTGAGAAGGGCGTCAAAACTCGATCAAGTAGTTCACTCACTACTTATGGATTTGGCGTCGCTACTCTTTTTTGGTTTTTTGTACTTCCTGTTTGGAACTTCCCATTTGAAATCTTTACCCAACAAATTCCATTGAGTGGAATTTCAGATTCAACTCTTCCTGGTTGGGTCTTACTTACTTACATGATTCTGGCCGGCACTATCGTCCCTTATCTTTGCGTCTTAAATGGAATTAGATTTATTAGTGCATCACAAGCAAGTTTGATCGGAATGCTAGAACCAGTTATCGCCGGATTCCTTGCTTGGTTTGCACTCTCAGAACAACTCGCGCCAATCCAACTTCTTGGTGGCGCAATAGTTTTAGCTGGAATTTATTTAGCGGAAAGATCCAGACAAGCCTCGCACAATCCGCTTAATTAATTCTGGGTAGCCATATCAACAAAGCGCGAGAAATGTCCTTGG
>BJFZ01000071.1 GCA_014190175.1 Actinomycetes bacterium
GGGCAACTGCGCCAACTAAGAAATAGAGAGTGAAAAAATGAGCGAAGATAACAAAGTAGCTGTAATCACTGGAGCTGGCAGAGGAATCGGTGCATCTGCCGGAGTCCGCTTACTTAATGGTGGATTCACGGTTTATTTCACAGATATGAACTTGGAGCGAACGGAAGAATTCGTTGCATCACTAGGTGATCACAAGGGGCGCGCCTTTGCGCTGCAGATACAAGTCACTGATGATAATTCAGTAGATACGGCGATGCGCTTAGTCGGAGAAAAGCACGGCAAAATTGATCTGCTGATTAACAATGCGGGAATTACAAATCAGGGACCGACTCAAGATATTGCAACCGCTGATTGGCAACAACTTATTGATATCCATCTAGGTGGTACTTTTCGTTGCTCCCGTGCAGCTTTCCCTTATCTAAGAGCAGCAAACGGGGCAGCAATAGTAAATGTCTCATCAATTGCCGGTCGCTTAGGTATGCCAATTCGTGCCTCATACTGCGCCGCAAAGGCTGGAATTGAAGGCTTTGGTCGCTCACTTGCAACTGAATGGGCTGAATACGGAATCCGCGTGAATGCCGTAGCTCCCGGATATGTGATGACCGATTTAGTTCAAAAAGATTTAAAGAATGGACTAGTTTCACAAGAAGTCCTAGGTAATCGAATCAGTTTAAAGAGATTTGCGACTCCGGAAGAAATTGCGGAAGTTATGTTCTTCCTTGGCACAAAGGCTTCTTCTTATATGACCGGACAGATCTTAAATGTCGATGGTGGTCTATCGATTGATTTAAATCCAGGTAACACCTCCGCTCTTACGAAGAAAAACTAAGGAAAGGCCAAAATCTCGTGAACACACAGGCAGAACACATCTCGCAGGAATTTGATAAGCCAGTTCGTGGAAACGATCTCTTAGGCATGTATAGAAAAATGTTTATGATTCGACGCACGGAAGAGGCAGTTTTAGATTTACGTCGCGCTGATTTAATTGCGGGATCTGCGATGGCTAAATCTGCTTGATGAAAGCGCTATCGCAGAATTAGTGAAGAATTCCGGCGGAAAATTGCTCATCGTTCATGAAGCAAACAATACAGATGGATTTGGCGCTGAAATTTCTGCTCGAATAGGAGAAACGCACTTTGTGACTTTGAAGGCTCCAATTATGCGATTAGCGACTCCGGATTCTCGGATTCCAGGTTCTCCCATTTTGCAGAGCGCCTTAATCCCTACCATTTCTAAGATAGTTGAGGCGGCAACTGAACTACATAACGCTTAAGTTAACGTGAGGGATACTTAAGCGCGGCGCCTTTATGAGGCACCTCTAATTCTGCAAGGTATCTCCCAGCTAAGTTTGCAGTAATAAACCTGTCAAGGTCCTGCCCGATAAAGGTGGCATTAGTTGGTGCTGCCAAAGTTATTCCTGCCCAATCGTTGATGATCTCTTCAAGTTGAGCGCCATTCCAAATGTAAACCGCATCTGGGCGATAGCAGCAAATAATAAGATCACCGCTTTTTGTAAAAACTAGCCCATCAGGAACAGTCCTTGGCATCTTTACAACAACTTCTGGCGCGCTCAATGAATTAGCAGAAATAGTGCACCGAGAAATTTGCGGGTTTTCAGATTCAACAACGTATAGGTACTTCTCTGTTGGATCGATCGCGAGACCATTAGTAAATGCCGGCGCTAGTTCGCTTTCAAAAGTGACTTCACCATTTGGATGGATGCAGAAAATTGAACCATTCCTTGCACCCCAGTCACCGGATTCAGAAAAGAAGAGTCTTCCGTCAGAATGAAAAACTAGAAAATTAGGTGACTTAAGCTCTCGGCCAACTTTGCCGGTTGTTAAATCACTTATATGTCCTGTCTTGGTGTCTAAGCGCAAGACCGCATTTCGACCCATGTCACATAAGTAAAGATTTTCTTCACCATCAAATGCCATACCGAGAATAAATCCGCCGGTATTAGCAATCTCAGTAGTCTCACCAGTTGCAGGGTTTATTTTATAAACCTGTCCCGCTTCTCCCCCAGCGGCAACCCATCCTGATGGCGACCAAGCTAGACCTTCTGGATGATCAAGGTCACTTGCAAATATTTTCATCATAATTTTTCCTCTGTTTAAAATCTCTAATAGCAAGAAACGGTTAGGCCGCCATCGACTACTAATTGCTGGCCGGTCATATAAGAAGAATATGGCGAGGCCAAGAACATGACTGATTGTGCAATTTCTTTTGGCGCAGCAATGCGTTTCATCGGATATTCATTTTCAATCTTTGCGCGCGCGGCTTTGGGATCATCAAACATATCGAAATACTCAGCAACCAGCGGAGTATCTATATCTCCAGGGCAGATTGCATTAACGCGAATTCCGCGATCGCCATATTGCACAGCAGCTGCGCGGGTAAGTCCAAGTACTCCACCTTTCGCAGCACAGTAAGCTGCAAGCATTCCATCGGCAACTAGGCCCAGGATTGAAGCAACATTTACGATCGCTCCCCCATTAGTTTTAAGCATCGCCTTTACTGCATGCTTTGTACCAAAAAATGGTCCTTTCAGATTTACCGCCAAGATTCGATCGAGGTCAACTTCCTTGGTATTTATCATCTCTTCGCTAACAGAGACTGCAGCGTTGTTGACCATAACATCTAACTTTCCATGCTTAGCAACAACTTTAGCAATCAACTCTTCGACTTCATTTTCTTTTGATACATCTACATGAAAATAGGTTGCACCGAGAGCTTCCATATTCGCTCTTCCGGCTTCGTCATTAACATCGCACCCAAAGACTGTTGCATTGGCACTTGAAAACTCGATTGCCAAGGCATGTCCTAAGCCTGAAGAAACTCCTGTGATAATGACTGATTTTCCTTGGAAATTCATTTTACTTCTCCATTTTCTGTGAATCCATTTATATGAGTGGGTGGGGTGAAGACGATCATTTTTACTTGCGTTGAAATTTTCTGACCTACTTGTAATCGCCCTGCTGTACCCGCAGTTATTGCATGATCTAGCCCTGCCGGCATCGCAGTCCAAGGTTCAACTGCAATGGTTCGAATGCCGCGCCATCCTCCATTGACCATCCAGATATGGATATTGGGAAATACTGCTTTATCAAAGGTAATTGCAAAACCCGTATCGCTGACATGATCTGTGACTGCAAGCCAACCGTCGTTGAGGTCTGCCAAGTAGTAGTACTCCCAAGAAAGTGGATCTTTGGATGATATTTCTGTCAAAGACTTTATTGGCCATTGCTGAAATTTTTTACCTTTTCTAAATTCCTCTGACGTGCCGATCGGGCCAGTTCCATCTACATACCAACATTTTTCTGCTGGAACATGTAAGCGCGTATCGGTGCTGATAGGAAATGCTGGATGTATTCCCCAAATATAAGGAAAACTTGTGGTTCCAATATTGGTAACAGAGTAATCAACTTGCAGGTAATTACTTTGTGGCTCTAGCGTCAGAGTTTTCTCCATCAGAAATGGAGTTATCACTCCCATTCGCGAAAGCTTTATTGAATTTGGAGAAAGCAGTTCCACTTTCCAAGGCATCGACCAGACTTCGCCAAGAAAAGGTAATTCTTCTCCGTTGACCGTGGCCGGTTGTCCTGTTGGAAAGGCATCATCGATTCCGCCAGTCCACCAATTATCAACATTGGCACCAAATACTGGTGGCCGAACTTCAACTCGGGGATGATGAAAGAGCAGATCTTTACCAGTGCGTTTATCTAAATATTCATATATTTTCGCACCGATTCTAGGTAGAACTGTAACTTTGATCTGAGAATTTTCTAAAATTAGGGCGTCGTTATCCTCAACTGTGTGTCCTTGAGAAACGGTTCCTACTTCTTCTTTTGAAATTCTTTTCCTCCAGCCGAGCGCATTAACTATCTAATATCAAATCTACTTAAATAGAAAGATGCACCCTTGGCCAATCTAAATAAGCCAAGGATGCATCCAACTTCTTATGCTTCTTGTATTTCTGGTGCAGGACCTGCCATTACCGCCTTTAGCTTCTTTGACGGCATGAGCACATAGAGCAGCGTTAGAACGCAAGGAACCATTCCGAAGACCACAATGCTCTTTCCGCCCTTCCAATCCAGTGCCCATAAGGCAGTGAAGAAAGTGCGATTAATTAAGTAGAGCACAAGAGCCATTCCAATTACTGGAATAACTCCGTGCATAAACCAATTAAAGGTTCCCTTTTTCCAGAAATATATCATTGAGGAAAGATGTACGAAGAAATAGGTTAGTAATGCAAAGAAGGCGATACTTCCAGCCCACCACACGAAGGCGTTGTTGGCATTACCTAACCACACTGTTACAAGGCCAGTTCCAACCACGGTAGCAGCCCACACAAGGTGAAGTGCCTTTGTTGGTACTTGCTTTGTTGCATGCACTTCACCTAACCATGAAGGCATTGTTCCCTGGCGACCTTGTGCGAAAAGTACTCGAGAGGCGCCGACTGCACATGCAACTAGCGCTCCACCTAATGCAGTCATAGATGTCAGATCGACCAGAATCTTTCCAGCACCCCAGTAATCTTCAGCGATAGCTGTTGCAGGTGTAAAGCCAGAAGCCATCAAATCTTGCACTTTAGCGAGTGGTTCTGAGATTGAGAATATCCAAGAACCGATAGCCCAGAAAATACCAACGATTACAACAACAAGAATCGTTGCTTTGGGAAGAAGTTTATTTGGAGACTTAGTTTCTTCAGCAGCAGTCTGAATCACATCAAAACCTGCGAATGAAAGAATTCCGAAGATCATTGCGCTCCAGAAAGCATTTGCTCCACCCTGGATATTTGCCGGGTTAAATGGAGTCAAAGACAATCCAATTCCGTGGCTTGCGCCTGTAAACAAGATTGTTAGTAGAAGAGCAAAAACGACTGCAAGTTCTAGTGCGATAAAGATCAACGCAGTCTTTATAGAAATTGAAATTCCGTTATAAGTCGCGTACATAACGATCAGTGTTATAAGTCCGGCGCCGATTCCCCAAGTGAGCATTCCTGGAGCTTTAACTCCCAGCAAGGAGAGAAGGTCGTTAAAAAACATACCGAAGAGAATTGGTTGCAAAATTGTCGCAACTACATAGAAGAAGGCCATGATCACACCGGTCCATACGCCGACCTTTGGTGAAATTACACGCCAACTCCAGGCATAGACAGCGCCAGAAGAAGTCATATGTGACGAAAGTTGCGAATAGCTGATTGCTGTAGGGAGGGCAATAATCAGCGCAGCAAGAAATACCAAGGGGGTGGCGAGTCCGACGAGAGAGGCCATTGGGCCCCAGTTCAGATAAATTCCGATTGCAGGACACATCATTGCTGCGCCTAAAATCGAAAGTCCCATGATTCCAAGGGCGCCAGATTTAAGCCCTTTATTCTGAGTTGAACTCATTCAGATACTCCTTAACGAGTAGAGCCTTGACCCAATTTGGTCAAGCGATTGACTACATCATGCAACTAATGAATTCGAAAGTCAATGATATTTGAGAGAACTACTGGTTTTTTTACTACCCATCAGAAAATCTGAGCCTGGTCGTTCAGACCGGGTGATCGGAGTTAAGCCATTCCCCCGCCTTCAACGACAAGGGTTTCACCGAATACGAATGATGAAGCATCGGAAGCAATGTAGCTAACTGCTTTGCCAATATCATCGGGTGTGCCAATTCTTTGAGCGGCTATTGTTTTCTCTTAATTAGTAAAGGAGTAGGGCAACTTTCCTGACAATTCTTCAAAACTACGCTTGATTCAAGTTAGTTTCTTGATAAGTGATTTATGAATTGATGCAATTGTCAGCAACTGGTGAGCAACACCAAAATGCGCACTCACTTCTTTTCAATGCTGACGAGGCGGGGCTTCTTCACAAGCATGGTCCTGGTGGGATTCGAACCCACAACCTCCAAGTCCGTCACACTGGCGCTCTGACATGGGCATACCAGTTCTATCGCCCACACAACTTAAGCTTTGCGGCACTAGCACTTGTGGGAACTGTTCTATTAACGATTCCTATGACAGTGATTGCCTTTAGGACATCTGCCGGTTTAGGCGTTGCACTACTTCCCTACCAAATCTGGGTAGCGATAGCGGCAAACCTGAGTTACACCTACAGCC
>BJFZ01000072.1 GCA_014190175.1 Actinomycetes bacterium
GTCGTGACAATTTCACGGTCACTCGGTTTGATGCTGTGGCCTTCACGCTGGTTACCATGCTGAGAGGGGCCGATAGAATGCCATTAAGTGCCGTTTTATTTTTTAGAAGCGAATATACGAAGTCATCTGCGTCGAATTTAGATCCATCATGAAATGTTGCAGGGCGCAACCAAATGTTGTAAGTAAGTCCGTCTTTAGAGACTGTGTACTGCTTGGCTAATAATGGCTTCAATTCGCCAGTCTCAGTTGTTTCGAATAATGACTCAAGAATATTCAAATATGTTGTTACATATAAGGCGCTAGTACCATCTTGCAAGTAGTTCCAGCTCGTAGGCTTCTGAGGATGTGAGGCTCTTAGAGTTGTGCTACCTACTGTGCCTGGCTCTGGTGAGGCGGCAATTGCCAAGGTGGACGAAACGAGTGCCGCACTTAACGCAATGGCGATAAGTCCCGATAACTTTAAAAATTTATTCATTTATTTCTCCTTTGTGAATAATTAAAAGTACGTTTTGAAGGAACAAGACTAGACAACATCGTTTTCTACACGGCTCTATTAGTCAATTTATTTATCGTTTAAATACTAACTATGCGACCACGGAAGGTCAACGACTTGAGAAATCTAATATTCGCAAAATTCCGCATGCTGATAATTTCAGTATTCCGCATTTTGGGAATATCGATTACTCATGCCTACGAGCTCACCCCTTACACTTCTAAACGCCCGCTAATTGGAGATTTTATTTGTTAGTTCAACATCCAGCCGCCATCGACCACAAGATTCTGGCCGGTAATGAACTCTGCATCATCGCTGCAGAGGAATGCGATGGCTGCGGCAACATCTTCGGCGGTGCCACGTCGCTTAATAGCTTGTACATCCATCATGAAGGCGAGGGAGATATCTTCCCCGTCTGGCATCATCTCGATCTCTGCCTCGGTTCGGATCGCTCCCGGGCTGACGGCATTGACCGTAATGGACTCTGACCCGACCTCTCGAGCAAGTGTCCGGCTAAACCCGACAGCACCACCTTTAGCTGAAACGTAGTCGACAAGATTGCGTTGCCCGCTTAGGAAAGTCACCGACGACAGGTTTACGATTCGGCCCCACTTTTGCTCCTCCATATCAGATATAACCGCACGCGAACAGAGAAACATTGATTTCAGGTTCACAGTCATAACTTCGTCCCATTGCTCTGGAGTCACGCTCTTCCAATGACGATGCACCGCAGTTAAACCGGCGTTATTGACAAGAATCGAGATCGCTCCAAACTCTTTACGAACTTTCGCCATGAACTCCTTGACAGAGTTCTCGATACTTACGTCGCCGATAATTCCGATTGCAGAGTGCCCAGAGCTCTGCAGCCGCTCACCTTGTTCGATCACTGAAGGAGAACGGTCGATCAACGCGACTTTATAACCAGCCTCTGCAAGTCTGCTGGCTGTAGCAAATCCAATCCCTCGCGCAGCACCGGTTACTACAGCAACTCTCTGCATCATTGTCTTGCACCCTTCAATTCACTCTTCATAAAAATCCACGGTAGTTGCCTTTCCCGAATCTCAAGAGTGCTTATTTGAGCACGCTCAGAAGTCAATGAAGGAAGTACGAGTCCAAACTCTAAAGCAGAGTCAGGTGCAAAACTAGGATTGCGAGTTCGCCGCACATGAGCGTGTTGAGAGGATGATGCTGATCATCTTACTCATTCATCAAAGGCCGATGAACTAGTGAAAGAAAGTCCACGATTCGGAAAATTTCAATTCCTTCCCACGTTACTTACTAGAACCAAATTCATATGACTGCTATGTTTATTAGATTAATATCTCATACATGTGAGGATGCCATGAAGTATCGTAAATTTGGAAATACCGATCTCACCGTTTCGGAGATCGGTTTTGGAATGTGGCCAATCGGTGGGACGATAAAAGCTGGCGACTATGGCGTTGTGGATCAATCCGAAGCAATTAAAGCAATACATCGTGCTATGGAGCTTGGAATCACGCTATTTGATACAGCCCCTGCCTACGGAGATGGTCATGGAGAAGAAGTTCTTGGTGAAGCACTTGTCGGTAACCGCGATGCATCCATTATTACGACTAAATGTGCAGTTCGTTGGGATCATGGTACAAAATCTTGGATTACTGATAGCTCCAAGAAATCTATTCTCGCTTCTGTAGAGAAAAGTCTCAGCCGACTACGAACTGATTACCTAGATATTTTGCTCATCCACGTTCCTGATCCATATGTTGTCCCATCGGATGCGATGGCTGGCTTTGAATCTTTGCAAAAAAGTGGCAAGGCTCGCTTGGTTGGCGTTTCAAATTTTACTCTTGATCAAATCCGCGAATATAGCAACTTTGGGGTTCTTCACGCGCAACAGGTTGGATATAACATTTTTGATCGTCGTATCGAAAGTGAAATGTTGCCCCAGTGTGTTGATATAGGACTGGGCGTCATGACCTTTGGAGCCTTATGCCACGGCCTGCTTTCAGGAGCTTGGAGTACTGAAACTGCATTTCCTGAGGAAGATTGGCGATCAAAAGGTGATGTGTTCGGACTTCCACTCTTGACGAAGGATAACTTTGCAAAAAACATTAAAGTGACAGAGCTATTACGTGGTTTTGCTAAGGAGAGCGACCATACACTTGCGCAATTAGCACTCTCATGGGTACTGCACAATAAGAAAGTCTCTGTGGCGCTAGCTGGAATGCGCTCTGTAGCAGAAGTTGAAGAAAATGTTAAGGCGGCTGACTGGCAACTCTCATCGGCTGATATGTCAAAACTTGCAGAGATTATGAAAAACGCTGCAGGAACTCAAGGGTCTTCGCATTACGTTGTAAACGAACACTAAAGCAACGAAGGTATTTGTTCAGGATTACCGATTACCAGACCGACCAGCCAACATCTACTTTGAGATCGTGTCCCGTTGTGTACGAAGCACCAGGGGATGCCAAGAAAACTCCAGCGGCGGCAATATCTTTTGCCCCACCTAAGCGCCGCATAGGAACTACGGAGTAAAAAGCCTCCAGCATCTCATCTGATCCCATTCCAGCATCTTCGTTCATATCTGAACCGCTAAAACCACCTGGGCTCAATGTATTGATGCACACATTAAAAGGGGCAAGGCGTGGGGCTAGGTAATGAGTGATGCCATGAACCGCGTGCTTGCTTGCGAAATATGATGCGACATCCCAATCCATCCCTGGATATAAAGCGGGGTTGCCTCCCATAGAGCCATAGACGGATGAGATATTGATAATACGCCCATAACCGTTATCCATCATTTTAGGGGCGAAGATTTGGCATAAGCGAAACATCGCATCAACGTTGATAGCAAAAACATCGCGCCACTCCTTCAGGGAGACTGTTTTCCATGAACCGTTCGGTGCGGCACCTGCACAATTTAAAAGAATGTCCACCCGCCCCGCTTCAACCTCAATCCTTTTCATGTCATCCTCATTTGTAATATCTGAGGCGATAACAATGCTCTTAGCGCCAAAAGCTGCAGCCAACTTTGCAGTCTCTTCCAATGGGGCTAGGCGACGCCCTACGAGGACTAGATTTGCTCCAGCCTCAGCAAAACCCAAGGCAATTTGTCGGCCGATTCCGCTTCCGCCCCCTGTAACAAGAGCGTTGAGGCCATCTAGTTGCAGAATTCCTAAACCTGACATGGTTATAACCTCATCTATTTGGACGATGTTGAAATTACGCCGGCCATTAATTGCAATAACTGCAGGCGATCTACATCGGCTACATCTCCCTCAAACACAACTTCACCTAAGCGGAGTACAACTACACGATCTGCAACTTTAAAAATAGTTTCAATGTCATGGCTGATAAAGATGATACCTGCGTCGCGCTTTGCAAGCCTTCGAACGAGTGCTAACACATTGCTAGTCTGCTTGACTCCAAGGGCTGCGGTCGGTTCATCTAGGATTACCACTTTCACATCACTCGTTGCAACGCGAGCTATAGCAACTGATTGTTTTTGCCCACCCGATAACAATCCGATAGAAAGATCGTAGTCCTCTAATTTGATACCAAGCTCTGCAAGCCTTTGTTGTGCAATGTCAAGACCTTTTTTATCATCACGCAGTGACAGGACGCCCCAGTTTCGACGACGTGGTTCAGCACCTAGAATCAAGTTATATGAAGCGCCTAAATTCGAGCAGAGCGCTAAATCTTGATACGTGGTTTGAACACCCGCTGCACGTGCGTCTTGAGGCGACTGTAAGGATACAGATTGGCCATTGATCTCCATTCGGCCACCATCTGGCTTGATCGCCCCGCTGAGCATCTTGATAACGGTGCTCTTGCCTGCTCCATTGTCACCAAGCAAACAAACAACTTCTCCTGGCATCACTTTAAAAGTTACATTTCTTACCGCATTTACACTTCCGAAAGATTTCTCCAAGCCAATTGCTTGGATTGCTGGTACTAAGGATTCATCTCGCGAAAGACCACTACCTTGATGGGTTTCTGAGTCTGCAATCTTTGTTCTAAGATCTTTCATTTCATCCTCTGTTGGGAGATTGATCGCCGAGACTCTTACCTTTCTACGTCGACGTGCAGAGATTTGATCGAATGTGAGGGCTAAAATGAGTACGGCTCCTTGACTAATGCTCTGCCAAAAATCTGGGACACCCGCAAAAATTACAACAGCATTAAGAACGCCAATCGTTGCTACCCCAATGAAAATACCAAATGGGTGGCCAGTACCACCAGCAAACCCAACGCCTCCGAGTATCGCTGCGGTAAGTACATTCAGTGCAAAATTATTTCCCATTGACGGGCTCGCACTACCAATTCTTGAAGTAGTCAAAAAAGCTACTAAGCCAATAAGAAAACCATTGATAACAAAGGCACCCAGAACTACATTTTTCGATGAGATACCAACAAGATCAGCGGCTACTGGATTTCCGCCCGTAGCAAAAAGGCGAAGACCTACTACCGAATTCAAAAGAAAGTATCCACCACCAATAATGATGATGGTAAAGATAATAACTGGCAGTGGGATTGGGCCAACTTCTGTGCGTCCTACCCATGAATATGACGCAGGAAAATCAAAGACTGTTCTGGCATTTGTCATAACGTAGGCAAGACCAGTAAGGACGGTAGCCATACCAATCGTCACAATTAGAGGATTAACTTTGAGGGCTAACACCAATTTACCGTTAATCAACCCTAAGCAAGGCCCAACACAAATGGCGGTCAAAAAACCAAGGAGCGTATTTTGAGTATGGAATGCGACAAGTGCGGCAGAGACGGCGGTCAGCGAATACATTCCTCCGATTGATAAATCTACGTTGCCAGAGATGAGAAGAAGCGAGGTCCCAAAGGCTGCTATTCCTAGAGCGGTCACGTTGAGAATAATGGTGAAGGCATTACTGACAGTGAAGAAGCGGTCAAAAACTAACCCGCTACCAAGAATCATTGCAATACAGACAAACCCCAACCCAATTCGATTGGTTGGATCCCATGCACGCTCTGGTCGAGTGCCAATCGCAAGGACTCTTTTTAGAATTGATTTCTCAGTTTTCATTTATTCTCCCACGCCAAGAATGTTTTATCAGTTTTAGGTTTGTAAATCTAATCGCCGTTTCTCCAGATTTTGGTCTCTTTTGCGAAGGAACTTTATCCTTCACGAAGATATACGATCTGGGGAAACGGCGAGATTAGATCTTTGAACTTAGCCTCCGGTAATGATGTTACGGATGTACTGGTCCTTAGTGTCGTAGGAGATATTTCCCCACAACTTCGCAGCTGAGTTCTTTCCATTCTTATAATCTTCGAAAGAACCTGATGGATCAGCTGTTGCGGCTCTAAATGCAGTAACTTCTTCCTTTGAAGCCAACTTAGTTGCAGTGACCTGATAGACCTGAGGAACGCTCTTGCCCTCTAGCCAGTCTGCAATGAATTGACCATATCCGTATGAAATTAGTGGAT
>BJFZ01000073.1 GCA_014190175.1 Actinomycetes bacterium
AGGTTTCCGTACTTCACTCACATCGATTGTAAATAAATTCGGTGAAGAGTGGGGATTAATCCGCAAAAAAGAAGATCGCCTAACTGGTGATGATGTGCGTGAAGGTTTAACTGCGATTGTTTCTATTAAATTAGGGGAACCGCAATTTGAGGGACAGACCAAAACAAAATTAGGCAATACCGAAGCAAAATCCTTTACCCAAAAAGTTGTTCATGAAAAATTAGGCGCTTGGTTTGAAAGTAATCCGAGTGAAGGCCGCGATGTAATTCGCAAATGTATTGATGCTGCAACAGCAAGAGTTGCCGCTCGTAAAGCCCGCGAACTTTCTAGATCTCGAAAAGGATTACTTGAAGGCCGCGGAATGCCTGGAAAATTGGCCGATTGCCAATGGACAGATCCAAGCAAGTGCGAGCTTTATATTGTTGAGGGAGACTCAGCCGGTGGTTCTGCCAAGGGTGGTCGTGACTCAAAGTTTCAGGCGATCTTGCCGATTCGCGGAAAAATTCTTAATGTTGAAAAGGCTCGGATCGATCGAGTTTTGCAAAACAATGAAGTGCAAGCATTAATCACAGCGCTAGGCACCGGCGTGCACGACGAATTTGATATCGCCAAACTTAGATATCACAAGATCGTTTTGATGGCTGATGCTGATGTGGACGGACAACATATTCGCACCTTGCTTTTGACATTACTTTTCCGTTTTATGCGTCCGCTTCTAGAAGGTGGCTATGTTTATTTAGCGCAACCACCACTTTTTAAATTGAAGTGGGGTGGAAAAGAGCCAGTTCAATATGCATTCTCAGATCGCGAACGCGACGGAATGATAAAAATTGGTTTAGACAACAGCAAACGTCTTCCTAAAGAAGATGGAATTCAGCGATTTAAAGGTCTTGGTGAAATGCCCGCCAAAGAACTTTGGGATACCACCATGGATCCAGATACTCGCATCCTAATCAAAGTAACTCTTGAGGATGCGGTGGCGGCAGATGATCTTTTCTCGGTGCTAATGGGTGAAGATGTTGAGATGCGCAGAAACTTTATTCAACGTAATGCAAAAGATGTTCGGTTCTTAGATATCTAGGTTATGGAGTTTGTAAATTATGGATGAGACACGCGACCGGGTAGAACTTGTCGATCTCCAAGTGGAGATGGCACGTTCTTACCTCGACTATGCGATGAGTGTGATCGTTGGTCGTGCGCTTCCTGATATTCGCGATGGATTAAAACCAGTTCACCGCCGCGTTCTTTATGCGATGTTTGACGCGGGCTACAGACCTGATCGTGGTTATTACAAATCTTCACGTGTAGTTGGTGACGTAATGGGTAATTACCACCCACACGGCGACACAGCTATTTATGACACCTTGGTGCGGTTAGCCCAAACTTGGTCTTTGCGTTATCCACTTGTTGATGGAAACGGAAACTTTGGCTCACCTGGAAATGATCCAGCTGCCGCAATGCGTTACACCGAAGCTCGTCTTGCCCCACTTGCAATGGAGATGATGCGTGACATAGAACAAGGCACCGTTGATTTCACACCAAACTATGACGGACGATCTGAAGAACCAACGGTTTTGCCAAGCCGCTTCCCGAATCTTTTAGTTAACGGAAGTGCTGGAATCGCAGTTGGTATGGCTACAAATATTCCACCACATAATCTGACTGAAGTTTGTCGTGGAGTGCAATGGTCTTTAGAACACCCAGACGCCAGCAGTTCTGAATTACTGGAAGCATTACTTGGATTTGTTAAGGGACCTGATTTCCCAACCAAGGGATTAGTTGTTGGGCGTCAAGGGATTGAAGATGCTTATCGCACTGGTCGCGGATCAATCACCATGCGAGCAGTTGTTGAAGTTGAAGAGATTAATGGACGTACCTGTTTAGTTGTGAGTGAACTTCCGTATCAGGTAAACCCTGACAATGTGGCTTTAAAAATTGCCGATTTAGTTAAAGACGGAAAAATTGCTGGGATTGCAGATGTTAGAGATGAAGGAAATGAGCGCTTAGGTCAACGTCTTGTTGTTGTATTGAAAAAAGATGCCGTAGCAAAAGTTGTTTTAAACAACCTTTTCAAACACACCCAATTACAAGAAACTTTCGGTGCCAATATGTTGGCACTTGTTGATGGCGTACCGCGCACATTGCGTCTAGATGAATTCATCCGTTATTACATTGACCACCAAATAGAGGTAATTGTTCGCCGCACGAAATTTAGATTGGCTGAAAAAGAAAAGCGCGCTCATATTTTGAGCGGATACCTCAAAGCACTTGATGCACTCGATGCGGTTATTGCACTTATTCGTGCTAGCCAAAGCACCGATGATGCTCGCACCGGTTTGATGAAGTTATTAAATGTTGATGAAATGCAAGCAAATGCTATTTTGGATATGCAACTTCGGAGATTGGCCGCGTTAGAGCGCCAAAAAATCATTGACGAGTTCAACATCTTGATGGCTGAGATCATTGAGTTAAATGAAATTTTGGCAAGCCCAGCGAGACAGCGTGAAATAATCTCAAGTGAATTAGCCGAATTAACGAGTAAGTATGGCGATGAACGGCGCACTCAGATTATTGCTGCAGAAGGAGAAATGGTTGCCGAGGATTTGATCACTCAAGAAGATGTTGTAGTGACAATTACCCGCGGCGGATACTCCAAGCGCACAAAAGCAGAGTTGTACCGTTCACAACGTCGTGGTGGTAAAGGCGTGCGCGGTGCGGCATTAAAACAAGATGACATTGTTGATCACTTTTTTGTGACAACTACTCATCATTGGATTTTATTCTTCACAAATAAAGGAAGGGTTTATCGCGCTAAAGCGTATGAACTTCCAGAAGCCGGCAGAGATGCACGTGGTCAACACGTCGCAAATCTTTTGGCATTCCAGCCAGATGAAAAGATTGCACAAGTTCTAGCTATCGACACCTATAACTCAAGTGACTTCTTGGTTATAGCAACACTCGGTGGATTAGTTAAGAAAACTCCGCTTTCAGAGTATGACTCAAATCGTTCAGGTGGGTTAATTGCTATTAACTTGCGACCAAACGATGAAGTTGTCTCAGCGGTTCTTGTTGGCGAACGTGACGATCTTTTATTGGTTTCAAAAAAAGCGATGTCATTGCGATTTACCGCTGATGATGAAGCGCTGCGTCCAATGGGTCGATCAACAAGTGGTGTTATCGGAATGAAATTCCGTGCTGGCGATGAATTACTTGCAATGAATCGAGTAATTGAAAATGGAAAATTAGATGTCTTTACTGCAACCGATGGTGGATATGCCAAGCGCACCCCTGTTGAGGAGTATCGCGTTCAAGGACGTGGCGGTTTAGGAATTAAAGCTGCAAAGATTGATGAAGAGTCGCGTGGCACTTTAGTTGGCGCATTAATTGTGAGTGAAGAAGATGAAGTTCTGGCAATTACATCTGCTGGAACAGTTATGCGAACCCCAGCGGCTGAGGTGCGCCGAACCGGTCGCGACACAATGGGAGTGCGCTTAGTCAATCTCACTGATGAAACTGTTGTTGTTTCTATCGCACGAAATGCAGAAGCAGAGGGCAGCGAAGGCAGTGAAGTGGCGGAGTAATACTGTTCGGCGCTGCTGGTAAAGGATTTGTAAGGGATTATCGGATTGGGAGGGCCGTCTTACTTAGGTGTAACCTTCCCCTTCGCAGTTGATGTATCAGAACTAAATAGCGGGCCTGTAGCTCAGCCTGGTTAGAGCGCTTCCCTGATAAGGAAGAGGTCGGAGGTTCAAGTCCTCCCAGGCCCACAATCCGGATTTAGCTCTTACCCAAATAGCCTTTTGGGTGAAAGGTTAGTTAGGATTGAGAAGTTGAAACGGAGGGCCCTAGGTTGTTTAAAAGATTCCTAGCGCTCTTTGCAGTTGGTTTTGGTGCTTATGCTTTATTTACTCGCGTCCGCCAGGCGCAGAGCGAAGAAGCGAATTGGTTGAATGTTGGAGTTGCAGATGGCAATGAAAGCATTGGTGGGGAAGATCCACCCGACACCGAATAATTAGCATAATTAGATTTATAAATAAATAAGGGGACTTAGCTCATCTGGTAGAGCATCGCCTTTGCAAGGCGAGGGTGAGGGGTTCGATCCCCCTAGTCTCCACAATATTTAAAAGTAATTAATGTCGAAATAATCAAAAATAGGAGCAATTATGAGCACAGCAACTTTGCATACAACTATGGGTGACATCGTTGTTGAATTATTTCCTAATCATGCTCCAAAAACAGTACGTAACTTTGTAGAACTTGCAACTGGTGCGAAAGAGTGGAGCCATCCAGTTACTGGAAAAAGTAGCAGTGATAATTTGTATGACGGCACAGTTTTTCACCGCGTAATTTCTGGTTTTATGATTCAAGGTGGAGATCCGATTGGAAATGGAACTGGCGGACCAGGTTACAAATTCGCTGATGAGTTTCATCCAGAGTTAGTTTTTGATCGCCCATATCTTTTAGCAATGGCAAACTCCGGACCAGGAACAAATGGTTCACAATTTTTTATTACTGTTGCACCAACAACTTGGTTAAATCGTAAGCATTCAATTTTTGGTGAAGTTAAAGATGCCGCAAGCCAAGGTGTTGTAGATGCAATTGGAGAAGTTGCTACTGGTGCTCAAGATCGCCCAGCAATTCCAATTTCGATTAAATCAATTACCGTCTCAGAGTAATCATCTGCAGCTTAAAGCCAGCAAGTGGAGCGTTTTACTAACGTTTAAGAGTTAACTTCTTTGTAGTTTCTACTTCAAATCCAGATTCAGTAGCAAACCTGATATTTAAAATACAAACCCCTGATTTTAATGTTTTTACTAATCCTGCTTCAACTTTACAAATTAATGGTGTGGCTGAAGTAAATACCTCATAAAGTGAATTCGACAATGGGATTTTAATCGATTTGGCAGATTGATTACTTTTAATTTCATTAAGTTTCTGAGCATATGAACTTAACAATTTCTTGTCTTCAGAATTAAGGTTACGGGTAGAGAGCGAATCCAAAATATCTCTAGAACTAAGGGATTTACTCTTAAGTAAAGCGTTTATAACCACTTCGCCCTCAGCATTTAATATAGGCTCGGTTAGTGCGGATTGAGTTTCTCTCAATTTTTTAGTCACGTTTGTTGTTGTTTTCTTAACTACATCTTTTACGACTGCAGCATCAAGACAAACTTGGTTAAGTTTATTTGTTTCCTGGCTGCAATCATTAACTGTAAATTTCTCATTCGCAATCTTCTGTAAAGCCTCAAGCTCAGTTGCTTTTCTAATGGAATCTAAAGCTTCATTTGCAATCCGTGCCTTTTCAACGGACGCATCAATGCAACGTTGCAAGTAACGATTTGTCGAGCGAGCACAATCATCTGGTGAGAGTGCATTGTCGGCAGCAGCAGTTGCTGCCCTCTCAGCCTCAATAGTCGCCTCGCTAGCGATCCGTGCCTTTTCAACGGACGCATCAATGCAACGTTGCAAGTAACGATTTGTCGAGCGAGCACAATCATTTGGTGAGAGTGCATTGTCGGCAGCAGCAGTCGCGGCTCTCTCAGCAGCATCTTTCGCTTCATTTGCGAGCCGTGCTTTTTCAACGGAGGCATCTATGCAACGTTGCAAGTAACGATTTGTTGAGCGAGCACAATCATCTGGTGAGAGTGCATTGTCGGCAGCAGCAGTTGCGGCTCTCTCAGCAGCATCTTTCGCAGCGTTATCTCGCGCGGCTTGTTCCTCTTGTAATCTCTTTGCCGCTTGGGCAGCCTCGTACGCTTCTTGTGCAAGTTTTGCTAATGCCAAATTCTCGGCAACACATTGTGGAGTCACGGATTCTGGGAAGTCCTGACATCCTGCGTTAGCGCTAGGCAGGGCAACAAAATTCATTGAAGCGAGCAGAAGAATAAAAGAC
>BJFZ01000074.1 GCA_014190175.1 Actinomycetes bacterium
TTTCACATAAAGTTAAAGCTACGACTTAGTTTGATGTCCTCGACCAATTAATGGCAATACCATCTGTAACTCCAGAAAATTATCGCCTTGATATCGACTGGAATGAGATGTTGCTCAGTCCAGGAGAAGCAGTTCCACTTTTGCAGGAATTAGATAAGGAACCTCGAATCGGAATTTATGAGGATCCAATTTTTCGCACCGATGTAGCAGGACAAAAATTTGTAAGAAATAAAGTTTCCCACCCAGTGGCTACCCACTTTGAAATTAAGATGTTTCCGACATGGATGCGTGAAGATGCACTAGATGGATTTGTGGTCAATACCGGTGGGGTGACTAGATTCCTCAAAGAAGGTCAACTGTGTGCTGCCTTTGACAAAAATTTCTGGTTACAAATTGTCGGAACTGGAATAACAACTGCCTACACCTTGCAACTTGGGGCTGTGCTTACTCACGCAAGATGGCCCGCAGTAACTGCCATGAATATTTATGCTGATGACATGATTACAGACCCACTTAAAATTAAATTTGGATTAGCGGAAGTGCCGACGGGTTATGGCCTTGGCGTAACTGTGGATGAAGATGCAATCGAAAAGTACAGAATGAAGCCACCGTATAAAGCTAATCTGCCTCGCAAAATACTGACATTTACATTGCCGAGTGGACAGTCGTATCAATTTGCTGGCGTTAACCATTTATGGCGTGACATGTGGATGAATGGAACTCTCCCACAACAAAGCAAGGGCACTAATTTGGAAATGTGGGATGACGATGGATCACCAGAGTTTGCTAAGGCTTACCAAAAGGCTGAAAGCACAGCCCTTGGAAAAGGTGAAGCCATTTTGGCCCACCTTTTGCCTGACGAAGAAATTATTGAAGGACAGTAACTTCCGTAATTTCTAGTTTCCAGCAACATCCCAAATTGGATGTTTGCTGGCTTGGGCAAATAATGCGTCGAAGCTCTTTGAGCCGTCGTCATCTAAAATCTCCATAGAAGATCCTCGATGCTGGTGCGGCATATTTCCTTGAATTTGAGTATCCGCCCAAAGTTGTGCCACTGTTGCATACTTTTTTGAACGACCATCTCCGACATTAAATGTGTAAATTCGACGAGGTAACTGCAATTTATATGGTGGCTTCATACGCAAACGATCTAAAGCGTTATCGTCCACTTGAATTCCTAGTCCTGGCCCATCGGGAACTTTTGCATATCCACCTTTAATTGTTAAAGGTGTTGCAAGCAAATCTTCTTTGAAGGAGGTAACCATACTTACATATGGCCAATGTGCCTGACTTAGAATTGCACCAAGCTGTAGTGATAAAGCGACGGTAATTCCTGATCCACATAATTGAATAAAGGCACCTTTATTATGTGTTGCTAGTAAAGTTCCAATTTTCAGTACCCGATTTATGCTTCCATCAACAACATAACCATCAACAGCGTTTTCACGCATTTGTTCAACAAATAGATCTTCAGCGAAGTGCGTTGCAATTGGTCTGCTAGCTCTTTCTCTTACCGCTCTTTGTCCGACAATATCATCGCGAGCAATTGGATCTTCAAACAATCCAACTCTTTCCTGCAAGCTCAATTCAGCTAAAACAGGTACTGCATTTGCGGATTGATTAAGTTGACAATTCCAATCAATATCAATTGCATAACCAATCGGAGTTACCTTAGAAATTTGATTTACCTGTTCGTAAATATCAAACCATGGCCTGGCCTTAATTTTATGAGCCATGTATCCAGCCGCTAGGGCTAGCTTGGCTTCGGCAGCTAAAACATCAGGTGGGGCTTCCATGTTCCACCAAGAAACTGGGCACCACTGTCGAACCATTGGCTTGCCTAGCAATTGGTGTACTGACATTCCAGTTGCTTTTCCTACTGCATCGTAAAGCGCCATCTGGACTCCAGCACCCAAAGTCTCATCAGTCATTAAATCGCTGATGGGTCTGCCAATGATTCGGGCTACACCCTCATCAGTGACAGAATGAGACACAGCAACGTAATCAATCATGGTTTCGCCATAACCAACTACATCTGGATCATCGGTAATTATTCTGATGACTTCAATGACTTGGCAGTGGTTAGCACTAATAGAAAACCACTTAGCGACGCTATCTCTAAAAGGGATTTGGACAACAATTCTCTCTACATCTTTTACTCGAGGGAGCATGGTTATTTTCCACTTTCTCTAGTAGTTTTTTTGAATTCTTCAATCAACTCAGGAGAAGGAGGGTATGTTCCAGGCAACTTTGCGCCTTGGCGGACTTTCAGCAAAATAAAATCTTCGATCAAGTGCTGTTCTGCTGCAGCCGCTGCTACTTCATCAGCAATTTCATGAGGAATCACCAAGACTCCTTCTTGATCACCAACCAAAATATCTCCTGGAAAAACCGCAACTCCAGCACATCCAATTGGAACTTGGAAATCAACTGCATGGTGGTGGATCAAATTGGTATTAGCACTAACACCTGCGGTGTAAACCGGAATTCCAATGCTGTCCATTTCAAATGAGTCTCGTACAGAGCCATCAGTAATGAAGCCAACTCCCCCACGCTTTGCTATGCGAGTTATTAGGATTTCTCCAGCAGAAGCAGCTCTTCCATCCCCACGAGAATCAACAACCATGACCTGTCCTGGCCCGATAGATTCAACAGCAAATCTCTGCGGATGTTTTGGGTCTTTAAATGCTTCTATTTTGTCCAAATCTTCTCGAGCAGGAATGTATCTAAGAGTGAATGCCTCCCCAACAAAATTTTTGTGGCTCGGCGTGCGTAGAATTACTCCGTTAAGAAATTGATTTCGAAATCCTCTGATAAAAAGTTGTGTTTGGATAGTGGCGGTACTCGCACTTCCCAAAAGCTCTTTACTTTTTGCTGATAGAGCCATCGTAATTCCCTTCTTATCTTGGATGTCGAAGTGGTGCTAAACCGTGATCGAAATCTTGTGTCTACTCAAAACATCATGATTTATTTCAACGCCTAATCCATTGCCAGTTGGCAAGTCAGCGCCGGTCCACTTAATCCAAGATGTATCGACAGCTAAATCTTCTACAAAATACAAGGGCCCAAGTAGATCTGCTGGTACCTCTTTACATATAGCAGGAGCCAGTGCAAGAAAATGCGCCATCGCTGCGGACCCAATTCCAGTTTCTAAATTAGAACCGAGTGAAACACCTAACCCTAAATTTGTAGCAACTGTTGCTGCTTCAAGACAGGCTCGAATTCCGCCTTGTTTGCCTGGATAAAGTGAGACAACTTTAAAAGATTGGCTTTCTGCTATCCGGATTACATCATTTGTAGTCCACACTGATTCATCCGCCATCAAAAGTGATTCAGTACTTGCTTGCAGTCTGGCACTCTCGTGCACCATTCGTCTTGGATATGGTTGTTCAACTGCTTGAATATTGAAATCTTCGATTAATCTAACAATCTGAGCTTCCTCTGTCGGACGCCAACCCTCATTTGCATCTACAAGAAGTGGTACATCGCCAATCACATCACGAACTTTTTCTAAACGTGCACGATCGGCAGCAATATCAAGTCCGACTTTTACCTTAAATGCTTTTCCTCCACGCTCCAACGCGATTTTTGCCATTCCATGTACTACTTCTGGCTCGCGGGAAGGCAAAACCAATTTAGTTTCGAAATGTGTCCTTCGGGCCCCACCTAACAGTGAGGCAACATTTTTATTACTTAACTTTCCTTCTGCATCCAAACAAGCCATTTCTACGCCAGCCCGCAAAAATGGCCGGTGCCTAGTCCATTGTTCTATCGCTGTAGATATATCCAGCCAATTTCCAACTTCAATTCCAGTTATCGCAGGCGAGATTTTTCGTTTTAATAGATCCGCAGATCCAACGCCCTCTTCTCCATTCCAGCCAACTGCGCAAGTTACTTCACCAACACCAATAACTCCATCTGCTGTTTCAATTTCGATAATTACATACTCGTTATGGGTTGTAGAACCATGTGATGTCTTAGGTAAAATTTCTTTCTTACGTTCAATTAAAACAAGATGGACTCGTACCTCTTTGATTTTTGACACTTTACTTAATCCCCCAGCTCTGGGAGAACGCGTTTCCAGTTTTCATTAATTATTTGCTCAATTATCTTTTCGGGAATTTGTGGCATCCCCGGACTTTTTGCTACTTCATTAATGTTCCGTAATCCATCGATAACTTGATCGACTTTTGCGGAAGGAAAATCCGAACCAAGTACAAATTTGTGGGTTACTCCATACTCCATCGCTGTAACCATAGTTTGCCAATATCTCCAGGGGCGATAGTGAACAGCAGAGATATCGGTATAGAGATTTGGTGCCTTGCGTAACAATGCGATCAAATCGGTTTCCCAAGGATGTCCAACGTGGGCAACAATCATCCGTAAATTTGGAAACGCCATAGTTATATCTTCCAACATTAAAGGATTTGAAACTCGCAAATTTGCTTTACTTGGGAAAGTAGTCCCCTGGTGCCAAATAACTGGAATGTCTAATTTCTCACAAAGAGCAAATACCGGCCAATACTGTTTATCAGTTGGATCAAAATGCTGATATGCAGGACCAACTTTTAGACCTCTTAAACCAAGATCGTGGACACAATGATTTAACTCTTCTACGTGCCCAGGCTGAGTTGGATCTACCGATGCCCAACCAACTAATTTATCTGAATGTTGTGCAACATATGTTGCTATAACCTCATTTGGGACCCAAACACCTGTTGCTTTAGCCTGAAGTCCAAAAACTACAGTCCGATCAGCGGTGTCTTTGCATGCATCCCAATGTTGTTCTGGAGTTGAGTCGTATGAGTGTAAATCTAAAGAGGCTGCGTGGGCTTTGCCCCCAGATTGTTCTAACTTAACCAATTTAGATGCGAGAGCTTCTGCAGCAAAATCTTCAGCAACATGATCTGGATACCACATTACATGCGAGTGGACATCAACAATCATTTAGTTCCCTTGCGCAATCCATCTGGCGCTACATTTAAATGTCTTGGAATTTCTAACCGTGTAGTTACATGAGGAATTCCATAAAATCCACCAAGACGTACATCTCCACAAATTGAAAGAAGTGCAAGGGCATCAGCCGGTGCCAGATTTAATTTGTTTTCCAATAATTTCATGCCTTGATCAATTGCCGTGTATGAACTCTTCTCAAAATTCTCTCCAACAGTTAAGACCATTACAGCTTCGTCATTTATTAGCCAAGGCCATTCGGGAGCAGCACCTGGAATTAATTCAACTTCTACTACAACCTCAGCGCCAATCTCCAAACCAACACCTGAGATTTCCCCGTCGCCCTGCGTGGCATGAATATCTCCTATGTAAAGCAATGCACCATCAACAAATACTGGGAGCAGAATTGAAGTATTTGAACGCACAACAGGTTGATCCATATTTCCACCATGTGTCCAGGCAACTCCGGTCGTCGCACTCTCTAATGGTGCAGTTCCAATACAGCCAATCATCGGGCGCAATGGGATTGTTATCTCTGGAGAAAAGACCACACCGTGGGGTGAAACTTCACAAACGCGACCCAATGGCTTTGGGACTCTTCCTGCTTCTACAGCCCCAGCATGGGCATGCCCCCCGCACCAACCAATTGGATCGCAGGTTATTGAAAGTATGTGAACCAAAAGGGCGTCACCAGGTTTTGCGCCTTTTATCGCGATAGGGCCGGTAACTGGATTGCCTTTTCCTGGAATGGGTTTTGGCAAATCAAAAGCTGCACCTGTTGGTCGCTGATCTAGTAGAGCACCACCACGCGCATCATGGGTTGAGAATTGAACACGATCGCCAGATGAGATTTCAAGAACTGCCGGCAGGTCAGGGCTGTAATTGCTCTGCGAATTAGTTCTTGA
>BJFZ01000075.1 GCA_014190175.1 Actinomycetes bacterium
CCCGTTACTGAACTACCCGTTACTGAATTCCCTACATAATAATCTTGAGCTGATAAAGTTCGCATGCCTTCCGCAAGTAATCTTTCACCTTCAGATTTAAGCGCTAAATGCGTATTACCTAAATAAGTTACATCACTTAATGTTGCTATCACTGACGCAATAATTATTGTGAAACCAAGGATCAACGGAGTGACAGAACCATCTTCCTTTTTAATAAAAAAGAATCTCATTGCCAACTTCCAACAGAAAACGTATATTCCTGAGAAATTCCATCGACAGTTATCTTAAAATGAACCAAAGAGTTATGGGTAAGACATGGAGTTGTATCGCAAGTGATAGAAATTACCGCACTCGGAAATTCCTTGCTTAGAAATAAATCCATATTTTTTCGAGCCAGAAAATCATTCCTCGAACTGATAAATAAGTGCGAACTTTCTCTAAGTGCATTGTGAAGTAATACCCCTTTTGATGTCGTTAAAGAGAGTTGGGTAGAAAAAAGCAGAAGGGGGACGAGTAAAGGAATTGCAAGCACAACAAACTCCAACGTCGCACTTCCTCTAGCATTACCTAACATAAGAAAAATTCTTACTTTTTGGCTAAGTAATTTTAATCTAGCCAATCTTGAGTTAGTTTCGCACGTCTTGGAATTTTTTATCAATTTAAAATTACTGTCGAACTAACCTGAATTGGCAAGAGAGCAATCACTCTTAGATGACTAATATTCCTAAGGAGAACCTTTCTAACAACAAATCCAGAAAATTGCTCATCTACCACCGTTACTTCCAGTTGCTCTGCTTTAATGAATTTTGGCAAACCTGGCTTAGCCAAATACTCCTCAGCGGCAAATTGTGCGGCAACTGTGCTTTGACTCTGAACACTAGATTCGGCAACACCTTGAACAACTATCTCCATTGCACTCTTAATATTGTGAAATGAATACAATTGAATAATCCCAGCAAATAAGATTAGCAATGGAATCAGTACGAGAGCACTTTCAACATTTCCAGCATCATTTTTAAGTTCTCTTTTGCTTAACCTGAAAACCTTCCTCCTTGTTTGCTCATTCTGTTGCTCATTCTGTTGCTCATTCTGTTGCTCACATTCAATCACTTTTGCAACTATCGAATTGCGTTCATGGAATCCAATGAATTCCGCAATAAAGTATTAAGCCTTGGTGCGGCAATGGTCCAGATTCCAGTAACTAACCCAGCTGTCATCAGTACCACCAAGACCCAACCTGGCACATCACCTCGATCAGATTGTGCCCACACCCGGATCTGAAATTTAATAAATATCTGGTTCATTTGTCTTTTAATATTTCTTCTCATTTAACTTCCTTCCTAGTTTATTGGAGCTGCATTTCGTACTTTGTATCTACTAACCATTGAACTATCTAGAACGCACTCATCTGATTAAGTTGATAAAGGCTTGGCCAGAGTGCGAAAAGAATTGAAACCGGCAAAATAAGGAATACCACTGGGACCATCATTTTCACTTCTGCTTTGTTTCCTAAATCCAAAACTTCTCTTCTTTGTGCCTCGCGTAAATCAACTGCTTGTTGTCGAAGCACTGAAGCTAAAGGTGTGCCACGTTCCATAGTCACAATCAGCGCATCTACAAAGCGATAGATCTCAGGAATGTTGATGCGCTTAGCTAGTTCATCTAACGCAAAGGTCGTGCTATTTCCATCGTGAATCTCTGACAAGAATTGATTTAATTCGATAAATAACGCTTTTGAGAAGGAATCTGAAAGATCATTTTCTAAAATCTTCTTGATTGACATTACCGGAGAAAGCCCCGCGGTAACACACAGGGCTAAGTACTCCGCAAAATATGGAAAATCATTTCTTAATGCACGAATTCTCTTTTTACTCTTATTTGATTGATTTTTCTTACTGGCCCTGTCTCCACTTATAGCCCCTAGGATTGCAAAAAATATTAACTTTAAAGTAGAAAATGGCGATATGGAAAGTGAAAATAAATAACAAATTTCAAATAACAAAATTCCAGATAAAGGCCAAATGATTCTCTGGAACATAAGGTTTGTTTTAACACCTTCTGTTAAATAAAAACTGTTTCTATTTCCTATTAATTTGAATTTCATTTTTATTGCCAATTTATTTCCAATTTATTGCCAACTTGTGGGCTGGGCTGATTTTTTCATCCATAAATATGCAACAACAATAAGTAAACTTCCACCCAAAACTACAATTGCTCCAGTGGGAGTGTTGTAGGCGGTGCGCGTTTGTGGCTGAAATGTTAGGAAAATAAGTAGTAGCCATGGAGCGCAGGACGCGATGCGAGCGGTGTTTGCTATCCATCCATGTCGCATCTCAATCTCACGCTTAGCTGTTAAATCATTCCTAAGAAAAGTTGTAAAAGTTCGTAAGACTGACCCAACTTGCGCTCCACCCACTTGGCGTACCAATAGAATTGTTTGTGTTAATCTTTTTAAAACTGGGTCCTGAGTTGATAGACATAAATTTTTTAAAGCTAATTCTAAATTTCCACTTGTACTAACTTGAGATTTGTACTCTCTGAAGAAAGGTGAGAGAACTATTGGACCTCGTTCTGCCAAATTTGCTAATGCTTGAGAGATCGGCACGCCAGATTTGATCGCCGAATTAATGTGATCTAAAGCCTCTGGCCATGCATCTTGAATTGATTTTTGCTTCTTACGTTCTTGTGCACTGCTTTTCATCCATGGAATCGCCCCAGCCCCAATGCTAAGCGGTAATGAAATAACAACTGTTTGGCACAATAACTGGAGTAGCAAGTAACTTATGAATGCACAACCAGTAGATGCCAATGGATTTTCATACTTTTTTAGTTTTTGTTTAAAGTTAAATGCAATTTGTGGATAAATGCTTTCAGTGATTTTTATTTTTGCTTTAGGAATTAAAAGTATCAGAATTCCTAAAGTAAATATTTGCCAGATTAAGACAAGTGAGATTATTTCCTTACTCATATCAAGAAATCGTTTTCATCTAAACTCAATGATTTCAATGTGCTCTTAATTTTTTCTAATTTTGGAATTGTCGCTAAACCTCGTACGTACTCCCCATCCTTGTAACTGATTAGTTCTTCGATCTCTATGTGCTTGCCCTCCACTCGGCCGCTCAACGAAGCAATCTCTCGTACTCGCCGCTTCCCGGCTGAGTCCAATTCGCAATGAATAACTAAATCGATGGAATTTGCAACTGTTGGAATTACGAAGTCGTATGAAATATTTTCACCTGCAAGCAAAGGCAGAGTCGATAATTTTCTGATAGCTTCTCGAGCGGAGTTAGCATGAATACTGGCCATACCTGGAATTCCCGAATTTAAGGCGATTAACAAATCAAGGGCTTCTGCTTCCCTAACTTCCCCCACCACAATTCGAGAAGGGCGCATCCTTAACGCTTCTTTTATTAATCTTCGTAAACTGATTTCACCATCACCATCGAGCGTTTTTTCTCTAGTTTGTAACGCGACAACATCCGGTAATCTTGGAGATAATTCAAATACCTCTTCAATTGTGATCAATCTTTGATTTGGTGGGATTTCTCCGATTAAGCAATTAAGAAAAGTTGTTTTACCGGCTTGAGTAGCTCCACTCACTAAAATATTGAGACCGCTCTTGACCGCGACACTACAAAAATTTGCAATTTTTTGCGTCAAGCCGCCCACCGGAATTAAATCCTCTAATGCATTTGCTGGCAATGAAAGTTTACGGATGTTAACTGCCCAATGTTCGGCAGTCACATCTGGGATTGCAACATGCAACCTAGCCCCGCTTGGCAATCTTGCATCCACAAAAGGATTTGAAAGGTCCACACGACGACCTGTTAAAGCCAACATTCGCTCAACTAAATCGCGCACTTCAACAGCTTCAAGAACTAAAGTTGTTAACTCGCTCTCGCCGTTGCGGGCAATGAATATTCGCTCTGGTGTGTTAATCCAAATTTCTTCAATTTGTTGATCATCTAGAAATTTTTGCAAGGGGCCAAAGTTGATGAAGGGATCTTCCACGAGGTAAGAATTTTGGTTTAACTGCCACCATAATTTTTAATCCCCAGCATTCATTTCTAAAAACCATAAATCACACCTGACGTCTTGAGGCAATTACTTTAGGTAATCGGATAAAGGTGAAACATCTTTTTATTTTAAAGTTTTGGCTCGTACCGATTCTTGCAATGCTAGATCCCCTGCCGTTAAAAATTCTGCTAATTTCCAATTTTCTTGGTACTGCACCATTGCTACTGTGGCAGAAAGATCATTTGCTATTTTTAGCACTCGCTTTTTTAGGTCTTCTGCATTGCCGCTAAAAACAATCGATACTTCACTTAAGCCGGTCCTAGAAATTAGATCATTCTCTCTTAAGGAAATTTGGAGTTCATGAACCAGTTCTATGAGTGCTACCAAAAGTTGATCTTGCTCAATTGAGTTTTTGCGATGATTGGAGGATTTGGAGGATTTGGAATCAATATCATCAACTTCATTAGTAGGCAGCAAATTTAAAAGCAGCAAATGAAGCTGCATCGGATCACGTCTGGCCCGAGCTATTTCTCGTGTTACCGCTTCATAAAATGCTGGAAGAGCCAATGCGCCAGTCAGCGCATCATGTAAGCCGTCATGTGAAGACAAATTATTCATTTTATCTTCACAATTCCAATTAGCGCTTAATCTTTACTTGTTGGGCGAGAAAGCAGAATTATTGAGACAACTGCAACGGTTGAAATTAGTGCTAAAAGATTAGCAAGTAAAATTCGATCAGCCTCACGCAAATAAAACGAAACAGCAAAAGCTATGAAATTTGCTAGGAGGGCTGGCGAATACCCGTAACGTTTTTTGCGTTTGATTCCTTGAGCAGCAAACAAAAGTCCTAATCCAGCCAGAATTGCAAAGAGTATTTCTACTAGTAATGCATCTGGATTTTTTGCTTTGGAGATAAAAGATTCGACAATTAAGAAAGCTCCGCCACTTAAAACTAAAACACCCTCAAAAGAAATTAATGCACTTGTTGCTAAGCGAAATTTTGAATTTGATTTTTGATTCTCGCTCATCACAATTATTACTTCATCTTTTCTGTTGGAATTTCGAAAAGCCTAACATTCACCATTCTCGATTAGTAGGGGCGGTGAGTGGTACTGGAGTGGTGAGTGGTACTGGAGTGGTGCGGGGATAGTTAGTGGCGCGGGGTCTGAATCGGCTACCAAATCCGAACTCCTGCTCTTGGTCAAATATCAACCCATCGCCTACTGCCTGTGATCTGCCTCATAACTGGCCTAACTTCTCAATCCAAGGGTGAAACAACCTCTTTATTTCCCTCAGTAATTCCTCATCCGCAACCTTGATGTATACGCTTACCCTTGGCTTACCGCGATGGGAGTGTCAGTGTCGACAGCGGATTTCGGTGGTGCTTTTGGCGCCAATGAATGGTTAGTAGAAGAGATGTACGAAAAGTACCTCCTCGATCCTGTCTCCGTTGATCCACAATGGATTGATTTCTTTGCAGCAAATGCACATTTAATTAATAGCAATGGTTCAGCAGGAGTAAGTACCTCAGCAAGTAATGGCGCGAGTGCAAGTAATGGCGCTGCACAGGCAACACCTCTGAGTATTCAACAACTTGCTGCAAATGTTCCACTGCCTTCATCCGGTGGTGCGCCGCCTGCACCAAAACGCGCGCATGTTGATCCACCGCCCGCGCCTTCAACTCAACGAGCTGCAATGCAGATGCCATCCATAACAATTCCATCCATAACAATTCCATCCACACCAACTGCAGCAACACCAACTGCAGTAACACCGCCACAAGGAAACCCGCTGCAACCACAA
>BJFZ01000076.1 GCA_014190175.1 Actinomycetes bacterium
AGAATCTTGTTGGACAAACCAGATGAGAGGAAGTTGAAGCTCCATGGCTTTGCGCATCTTTGTATTTTTGCCAGCGGTCCCACCTGATTGATAGTCATATCGCCAGAGTCCACCAGAGACTTCTTGGTCCTCGTACTTTCCTGACTTAGTGGTGTTAATGGAAAGAGTTGCTCGTAGTTCTTCTCCAAGAGTCCACGATGCACCTGGATTCCAAATGCCACCTTGGGAATCGATAACACGAATTGTTTTCACCGCATAGGTGAAGCTGCCGAGTTCCGCACGGGAGAGCATTCCATCGCCCTCATTCGCTTTGGAGATGATCTTCTCAATCAAATCCTCACGAAGGGCTTGCTCATCCTCCAGCGTCCACATGATCCGAGCTTAGAGAGCTTCTAGGATTTAAGGGAGTACTTTGCGCTCAAAATCCGTACAGACTTAATTCTAACTGTGTACACATAAATCTAATTTAGAAATCGTACAATCCTAATTTGTCGCCTATTTTGGAATGCTTCCCGGAAGCCTTCTGAACTGGTTCCGGGGCGCCCGGATTCCACAGTCCAGAACTAATACATGCTCACTCTCATAATTTCGCTCAGGTCGCCGTAATGAACGCCTTCAGCCATCAACTTCCATCCACTTGTGGTGGATTCATCGGTGAGCCCCATTTCTTTTATCCAAGCTCGGTAAGGAATTGGTGCGTTGAAGTTTTGCATAAATTTCTTCATTTGCTGATAAATCTGCACATCATTCAACATCCAATATGCGATGTGAAAGGTGTGCTCATTCGCCCATTCGGTACCTGAAACAGGATCCTTGTATCTAGGACCAGCGCCAAACTTAGTCATTCCAACATCTTAACTGCAGCGTACGACATGCAAAAGAGCATCACTGATCCGAAATAGCATAAAGTCCATTGTTGTTGTCGGTTCATTAAGGCAAAATGGGGGCATGTCTGAAACTCCCCTGACAGTCCTAGAGCAACTTGCGGGTCAGTTGATTGAAAACTGGCCGGGGGCTTGGTTCGCACCGATGAACTATTCGGCGATATCTCACGTGGATCAAATCAAAAAAACCTTAGGTGCGGGTATGGATTTATACGGCGGAGAGCAATCTGCCATCTCTTCCTTAATTGAATTGCTAGGTAGAGAACAATTCGTTGCACAACTTGGCGATCTAGTGGCTATGGCAAGAATTCGAAGCAACGCAACTTATGTTGCTCGACAAGCAAAGGCTGCTGAAGAGGCTGCAGAGATTGAAAGACAAAGGCTTGCGGAGATTGAAAGAATCCGACAGGCAGAAATCGCCGAGCAGAAGAAAAGAGAAGAGCTAGCGGCTTTAGCGAGGGCCAAAAAGGAAGCTTTAGAACAAGAGCGGAACAAGCTGATAGAAGTAATGTCCCGTGACGTCATAGGTTGGTTTCAGGTCGACTACTTATCTGCAGACTCCCATTTCCAATCTAAATATGGAACCCTTAACTTGGAAGCCGAATACAAGCAGATACGCCGAGAATTCCTACGCGGATGGTTTGGGGTAAATGTATTACCCGCCCCAACGAACCAAGTTCTGCTTGCAGATGAGCAGCTTGATGCAATTGGTGAAATGCATGGCAATATTCAATTGATTGCCAGGGCAGGTAGTGGCAAGACCTCAACGGTGGTTTATAGGGCATTCTTTCTGGTCAAACATTGCAGAGTTAAACCCTCTGAAATAATGATGCTCGCCTTCAACAGGCTGGCATCTATTCAAATAAGACGCCGGTTACTTTACTTGCTTGTTCCAAGCGCTGAAAATATTTTGAAAACAAAAGTAAGCGAAAAACTCTCAGCCCAAAGAAAGCAAAAAGATGTAGATCGTGTTGCAGTTGAGTCCGAAGCCATCGATGAGACTACAACTGAACTCAACGTAGAGCTCCCATTTGTTCTCACATTTCATGCGTTAGCTCGCGCAGTTGTTCAGCCTACAGGTGCCATTCTTCATGACGATGAAAGTAATAACGATAGAACGCTTAGTGCTTTAGTTCAAGAACTTGTTAACTGGGTATTGAAAGATCCAGCTAAAGGATTAGACATCAAGTCATTACTTCTTGCCCACTTTAAGAACGATTGGGAAAGGGTTGTTCATGAGCACTACAACCTTTCAAAAGAAGAAATTCTTGAGTGGCGTAGAAGTTTGCCGAAACAGTCAATTGATGGCCGGTACTTCAAATCCACCGGAGAGAAGCTTATTGCTGACTTCTTATTCGAAAATTCTGTTGAGTATTTGTACGAACGTAATTTTTGGTGGGGAGGACAAAATTACAAACCAGACTTCACTATCTTGAATTCTTCAAATAGCGGCACGGTGATTGAATACTTTGGATTAAGTGGGAACCCTTCTTACGATCGCCAGAAGGAAGAGAAGCAAAAGTTCTGGAGTGAGAAGCCTGAATGGTCTCTAGTCAGTCTTTATCCACATGATTTAGCTCGTGGAGGAGTGGATGGATTCAAAGAGACTTTGTGCTCGCACCTCAAACGCCATGGCGTGGCAATGCGTCAACTTACTGAAGAAGAGATTTGGCAGAAAATAAAAGAAGATGGAATTCTTCGCTATACAAAAGCCATTACTCAATTCATACTCAGGTGTCGCCAATTAGGTTGGGATGTGAAAGAGCTAGGTACGCGTGCGGAAAAGCACGATTCACTAAACGAGATTGAATCAAACTTCATTAAACAAGCGTCATATTTCTTTGGTCTCTATACGAATAAACTTGAAGAGCAGGGAGATACTGACTTTTCAAAGCTGCTTGCTGATGCTGCGCTCGCAATTTCATCGGGCAAGCACACATTTAATCGCGTTCCCGGCAATGGTGACTTCCGCGTACTCAAATACGTATTTATTGATGAATTCCAGGACTTTAGTTATGCGTTTGATTCGCTATTAAGAGCCATCTTGATTGTAAATCCTTCTATTCAGCTATTTTGTGTAGGAGATGATTGGCAGGCAATTAATGGGTTTGCTGGTGCTGACTTGGAGTATTTCGAGTCCTTTGAGAATAGTTTCCCGAAATCTAAGATACTGAATCTATCTACTAACTACAGATCAGATAAGTATGTTGTCGAGTTTGGTAATCAGATAATGAACGGTCACGGTGTTCCATCCCAGGCCTCCCACTCGCGTCAAACCAGAATCTCTATCGCTTATTTAGACAAAATAAAGCCAACGCCTCATGAACAAGAAGTACATAATGGAGATCTGATTACTCCCGCGTTACTACGATTACTACAAGAAGAGTTAGAACAAAATCGAGATATTGTGATTCTTTCTCGCACCAACACAATTCCTTATTATGTTAGCCAGAATTCCTCTGACGTCAGTAGCAGAAAATTGGACGGGTATCTAACCCATATTCGTTCATTCTTTGATGAAGATCTAGCTCGAAGAATTACAGTTTCCACTTCTCACCGATATAAAGGTCGGGAGAAAATGACTGTCATTTTGCTAGATGCAATTCAACGAAGGTATCCCTTCATACATCCAGATTGGGTTTTTTCAAGAATATTGGGTTCAGACCTTAGTTCGGTAGTGAATGAGGAGCGCCGCCTTCTCTATGTAGCGTCTACTCGCGCAATTGTGAAATTAATTGTTTTGACAGATCAAAAAGAGATAACTCCATTCCTCGATCTGCAAACTAACAAGGAGTTGATTCAAGAAATTAAGTGGGAAAACCTGGAAGGTCCCACTTCAGTGACAAAGCAAGTTCTGGTTCTGGTGGGTAATTCTACGCAATCTAGAGGCGATGGCACTTTCCCGCTTAAAGACTTACTCGCATCTAGTGGTTACAAGTGGAGCCCCGGTGAGTGGGGTCATTGGACAAAAGCGTATGTTGCATCAAACTTTTCGATTGGTGAGCTTCGAGATGAGCTTTGGGCCAAGAAAGATGAAGGTATTACAAAATCAGGTATAGAAGTTCGGTTAATTGTTAGTCCAAATGTTGAATTTGCTAGGTACTCCATTGAAGGCGAGCTTTGGACCCCAACTATTAACAAATTTGATTTACTACAGGCGGCGCTGGAGGAACAACCTTGAACAAATTTTCGATTGGTAGGTAATCTGTTTGAGGTCAAATGATTACCTTCATAACCTCCTTGTCACTGTCCTATTACTTTTAAGCCCTCATAGTTGAATACAACCCAATAAGTGCCTTGAGAACTTTATCCGCATCTTTTCAACTAGATTTCCCGCGATACCCCAACACCTGACATCGAAAAGTACCGCTCTAAAAACTCTACCATTCTCTGGGCGGCATCAAGTGTGAATTTAATATCTCCTTTGTACCCCTTGCCTCGGTGACTCAGATTATTTCTGGTCTGATACAGTTTTTTAAGATATGCCGCCCTAGTTATTATCACCGCTCGTTCTTGCTTGGAGATTCGCACATCATTTGGAGCAATATAAGAGTCCAGGTCGCTTTGTGAAATTATCTCTTGGACAATAGGGTCCTTATTACCCAGCATATCCATTTTGCTATTGACTGACAGTTCGTTTAAGTCTGAATTGAGATTGCCATATTTCATCGTTAATAGGTATTCCAAGGTACTCACTAAGACGAGGAAGCTGCCTTCAAGCCTAATGATTGGAATCCAGTAAGAGGATGAATCCAGATTTTCTGGTGGTAAATCAGGTAATTGCTTCTTTAAAACTTCAATATCGCCCTTAATTAAATCACAGGTGTAACGGAAGCGTCCTTGAATAAATGGACTCGTTTTATAACTCCACTCTTTACCCTCTAACTCATAACTAGTTCCCGAACGTGGATTCTTGCCCACAAATACTTGCACCTTTACGGAACCTGAAGTTTTACCTTTGGCATCACAAGTCACCCTTTTGTAAGTATTTCCCTCAAAGGCATCAACAACTTTCCAGAACTCCTCGTTGCAGTGCGGAAGAACACTGAGCAGATAACCGGAAGTTTGATTATGTGCATGATTTGGTTTCCCCAATTCAATAAAAGGAAAGCCATCTCTTACTTTAAGCAACGAGTCTTGAATAGTTGCCGCCTCGCAGCTTGGATCAACCATTTCCTTAATATGGTCAAAACCTAGCTCGCCTGGTTTGAGACATCCATAAACAAACAGTTTTTCGTGGAGCTCAGAACTCATTTCTACTCTCATGACTCTCATCAATCTGAGCTGTCAGCACTTTGAGAGATAGATTAGACAAATCTTGTTTTAGAAGAACGTCGATATTTCCAAAGTGAGAGATAAGCAGAAATGGATTAGATTTTGCTCTGACTAGATGCCTTAAAGTCTTTAAGTCGCTCTGATACTTAGTGTCAGTGAAGTCGTAAACAATTGATTCGCTTCTCCAGGCAAATTGCGCCTCACGGCTCAAATCAAATTCTTCGGCTGCTAAAACTGCCAGGGCATCGGTTATAAAATAATCTGGATGGGGAATGACTCGCTCACCTCTTGGGGCGCTAGCTTTAAACCAGCAAGGCTTATCCCAATTTACTAAGTGCAAAACCGTTCCGTTGATAGCAACAATTGCAAGAAAATCACTCATGCTCGGAATATAACAACTGGCACCATCTATTCCAATATAAATGATGGATTTTGGCTACCGAATTGAATCCGGGGCCCCAAGCATTGAG
>BJFZ01000077.1 GCA_014190175.1 Actinomycetes bacterium
CCCAAGAACTGTAAAACTGCCAAAGTAACTATTCCCGCTGCAGCATTAGGGACTGCAACTTTGAAAAAAGACCTAAAAAAGCCGGCTCCATCAATTCTAGCTGCATCTAAAATCGTATCAGGAACGGCGCTAAATACTGATTTAAGAAAAAAGACACCGAAAGGAATATTTGTACCAATGTATACAAACATTAATCCAGGTAAATGCCCAATTAGTCCAAACTTTGAAAGTAAAAGATAAATTGGAATTATCAATATTTGGCTAGGAAGAAGCATAACTGCGATAAAAGACCAATTCATAACTCTGCTACCAGGGAAGTCATATTTTGCAAGCGCAAATCCTGCAAATGAAGCAAAAATTAAAGCTGTTAGCAAACTAATTCCTACGACAGTTATGGTGTTACGTGCTGCAGTTCCAAGTGAATAATTATCAATTAAGATTCGGTAACTTTCAAATGTGAAAAAGCTTGGAATACCATATGCGTTTTTATTATAGTCCTCTAGAGTTCGAGCAGAAGTAGTCGCAACATAAATCAGAGGGTATAAAGTGGTTATTGCTGCACTAAGTAAAGCAAAAAAAATGAGAAAATTGACTCGCATACTAAATTTTCTCATGTTTATCTTCCAGAATCATTCTTGAGATGTTTGCTTTGAGCAATGGTCAAAAGTGCAATTACCCCAAAAATCATTATTGCCAGAGCTGAACCTTCTCCCATATCAAAAGCAGAAAAGGCCTTCTGGTAGACCAAATAGTCCAAAGTTGTTGTCGAATACAGGGGCCCACCCGCTGTCATTACAAATATGAAGCCAAATAAGGATGTAAATGTGTACAACGTATTAATAATTGAAACAAATGCAAGCTGCTGTTTCACACTTGGAATAATTAAATAGCGAAACCTTTTCCACCAACCTGCCCCATCAACTTCTGCGGCGGCAAATAGATCGGTATCTATGCTCATAAGCCCACTTAGTAGAATTATCATGGCATATCCAAATCCTGCCCAAATCAGCGCAAGAACGACAACAAAAATCGCCAAGTTAGCTTCTGCAAAGAAATTAATGGGCTTCATACCGAGTGTGACCAAAGCTGAATTAATCGGTCCATTGAGAGTAAAGGCAGATCTAAACATGAGACCAATTACTGAGGCCGAAAGCACAGAGGGAAGAAAGAAAATTATGCGAAAGAACCGCCATCCCCAGATTTTTTGATAGAGCAAGACTGCGGTAAATAGTCCAAGAAAAATCACAATAGGTATTGCAATGAGAAACTTGAGGTTAGTAAGGAAGACCTCATGAACTAATGGTGCAGCCAAGATATCTATGTAGTTCTTGATTCCGATGAATTTTGAGGTCACGCCATCGGTTTTTAGGAAAGAGATCCAGACAGCATATCCAATTGGATAAAAAAGTAAGGAAGCGACAACAAGAAATGCGGGAAGGGCTGCTAAGAAGCCAATTCGCTGTTTTTGTTGTGTCAGCGTTCTATGTTTCTTTCGACTACTCCTGCCGCCTGCAAAGGTTGGCCCCACTTCGGAGCCAACCTTTGCTACTGCAGGTGAGGTCATACCTATCTTTTACTTGTTTGCAGCCAATGAGGCTTGAAGCTGGTTAACAGCATCAAGTGGAGTTGTTTGGCCAAGAGCTACTGATGCATTCAATTTATAGAATAAGTCATTTGTTGGTCCAGGCATGATGTTGTCAAATGGATAAACCTGTGGGTTCTTGGCAACATCTTTGGCTTGAGCCTTTAATAAAGGATTGACGATAACTGAGGCATCGGCGTTTACGTGATTTGATGGCTCGGTCTGAGTAATCTTGACATACATATCTACCGTCTTAGCCTGCATCAAGTATTTAACAAACTTTAATGCTTCGGCTTTATTCTTGCTGTAGTTGGTAACAGAGACTGCCACATTAGTTCCACCGGCAAGAATTTTCGGATATTTTGAGCCTGCAAGCTGGGGAATTGCAAAGGTTCCAGCATTTGCACCCATGGATTTAAAGATTGGGTCATTATCCCAACCACCATCAATGATCATCGCGCCTTTTCCAGCCAGGAAGCCATTCAATCGATCTCCTTGACCAGCAGTGGTTGCATCATCATTAGTAATTCCAGAAGTGTAGAGCTTTTGGTATCCCTGATATGCCTTAACCATTGCAGCAGAGTCAATCCTTGTTTTCCCTGTGTACATATCGTAGAAGGCGTTCGGTCCTAATTGGCCACCAACTAATGAAGCTATAACCCATGCACCGGTATAACCTTCAAGATTCGTTTCCCAGATTGGAGTTTGTATTCCACGGCCCTTCATATTTATGGCCAGAGCGATGAACTCCTCCCAAGTTTTTGGTGGATTCGTCATGTCGATATTCTTATCGGCTAGTACTTTTTTGTTATAAAAGATATAGAAGTATGAACCTGCACCGTATGGCATCGCTAGTAGTGGGCCGGTGGGATTGTAGCCTGTGCGAACCGTTCCAGTTCCTTTGATTAGTGATAATTCAGCCTTGCTGAAGTATTTATCAAGTGGCTCAAGAAAGGCTGCAAAGGAAAGCGTATTTCCACCAGCAAAGCCAATCTTGATATCTGGTCCATTTTTTGCAATTGATGCAGCTTTAAACTGTGTATCTGACACACCTCCATCAATTTCAGAGATAGCAATAGTTATGTTTGGATTGAGCTTTTCATAAGCAACTTTTGCTTGATAAATAAATGAATTCTTAGTATCAAGTGCACCATTAGTTAAGTGCCCCATCAAGCCTGGATCCCATACCTTGATAGTTACTTTCTTTGCTGCAGCATTTGCGCTCAGACTGAATCCACTGAGTCCGAAAACTAGGGCGCTAGCGCAAATAACGCTTATCACCTTACCTGTTCTGCTTTTGATCTTCATTGACCTCTCCCATTAGTTAGTATTGATGTACCTGCTATTAATTACCACCGATTCCACATTTGTCGGTGATCTTGTGCCCATGCATATGCCGCAACCGTCCATCCCTGAATCATTTGTGGGGGTTGGACGATTCGATTGAATCCGTTGCCAAAACCATCGGCGTCGCCTTCAATATCAATGACTTCAGAGCTGACCCAGCCATGTAATGGGGCATCGCTTCGAAGTAGTTCTGGAAATCCACCTATAGATTCAATTGCAGCAACGGTTCTGCTAATGAGAGCAGTCGCTTGGGGCAGAAATCCATGTCGAAGAAGGCCCCGTCCAGCAAAAATTCCATCCATCGGCCAGGCCGAACCAGTGTGATAACCACCTGGACGATATGAGGGGTGATTGCTCGATAATGTGCGCAAACCTGAAGGGCCAAGGAGCTGTGGGTCGGTGAGTGCATCGGCAATAACCATTCGATACATATCCCAATCAGGCCCGTCAAATAGTGCAGAGTCAAGTAGTCGACCCTGATTACTGGCTTGAGAGTCAAAGGCAATTTGTTTTCCACTCTTATCGCGTTCACTAGCAAGTGCAAAGCGATCACCGAGCCACATGTGTTCAATTAATTTCAATCGAACCTGATGTGCTTCTTGAATTAACTCGGTACCACTAAGTGGCCAATCAAGGTATGGGCGTAGTAGGTATAACTGCGCAGCACCTATCAGTGCATCATAGACTTCGGCGGCTGTCTCAACCGATGTGAGTGAGCCTTCACCAGCTAGAGCTCCATCGGCGTGCATATATGAATCGCCAGAGTCTTTCCAAAACTGATTCTTAATTCCATGTGGATTAGAGCGCTTTGATTCAAGAAGTGAAGAAGGCGTATCAAGTCGAGAGAGAATCCACTTAGTGGAAAGAACTGCGCGCTCTCCTAAAGTTTTATTTCCAAGTTTAATATCAAGTAATCCGGGCTCTTCAAGCGCCTCCTTGGAAAGAGCCTTAAGCCAGAGAGGGGTGCTATCAACGGAGCCATAATAAGGAAATGACCAGCCCTCCTTCTCAGTTATTTCGCGAGCTCGTTCATCGCCAGGATCGCGCACCTCATGTGCAATGCGTCCTGGTTCTTCTTCGCTCTGTGATACAAAGTTTTCACCCTGTGACTCACCGAGTGCGCAGACGACTCCTCGTCGTAGACCTGGAACGCGTGCACCTAGAAAATCGGCGATTATTAAAGAATCACGACCAAAGAGACATCTAAATAAGTTTTGCTCACCAACACCTCTGTGATGATCAAAGGGGATTGATGCATAGGGGATAAGCCAGGGGCCTCGGTAGGCCAGGGTCCATGGAATGACTGTTTCAAGTGGGGGCCTAAATCGCGGATCAAATACTGGGTCGCTCGGTGAGAGGATGAGACGGCGTGAAATAACATTCTCGCCACTCTTAATATCTGTATCTGACACAGCAAACCCCTCGTGAGAGCACCGTAAGTGGGGAGATTCAACGAGTGTATTGGTGTAAATTTTTCATTACAAGAACCGTAACCTATGTAATTTATTTGTTACATTCTAAGTAGTTGAGCGTAATACCAGTTCAGGCTTTAACTCTTCTCTAATGAAATCACGGTTCTGCTCATACGAGTGCAGTATTTCTATGGCTCGTCTGCCACTTGCATCTAGGTGAGTGCGAACACTGGTGATCCCTAACTGTTGGGCTGTATCGGTATCCCCATAACCAATGACCAGTAAATCTTTTGGAATCAAAATCCCCAATTCACGTGCCGCAACCAAGACGGCAACTGCCAAAAGATCGCTGTCGGCAAAGATGGCATCGATCACCTTCTTACCTTTTAAAATTTTCCGGATTTCAACGCCGGTCTCATTCGAGAGGGGATCAACGAGAAACTCCATGCTTGTTGCTTTCTTCTCTGGATCTAACCGATCTCTAAAAGATTTAAGACGAATTCCAGGATTAAGGCTCAGTAGCGAAGGCCGAGCTCCTAAAAAGAGAATCCGAGTTGCTGTGCTCTTGTTTAAGTAATCAGCAACAATTTCGCATCCCTTCTTTTCAGAAGTTAGCACGCGAGAAAAGCGTAAATCATCGATATCGATACAGACTGTAGGTAGTGAAAACTTTTTAAGATAAGAGGCAACTTCGTCAATAATTTGTACACCTGAAATAATTAGTCCTTCAATACGTTTAGTAGCCACTAGCTTTTTAATATGAGCAACAGAGCTCCCTGAATCTACAACATCATAGACAAGTAGTTCATGTGGCCAAGCTCTAAGTGCATTTGAAATCCCACGCAACTGCTCCATTTGACCTTGGTGTTGAAAAAGTTGTGTGAAGACTGCAATACGTGCCATGGATAAATCTCGCTCAAGAATTCGTGGGGCTTTGTAATGAAGCGCAGTTGCTGCTTGGCGCACTAAAACAACAGTCTCAGGTTTTAGTAACTCTGGATTTGAAAAACAGCGCGAAGCTGTAGCGATACTTACTTCGGCATAGGCGGCAACTTGCGCCAAAGTCGCACGTTTACTCATTTCTTCTCACCTAGCAAGCATAATTAGGTTAGCAATAAAAAGAAATCGCCCTGAAGGCTGAGCCCATTGAAATTAGTTCTTTCTTACGGCTAATCTA
>BJFZ01000078.1 GCA_014190175.1 Actinomycetes bacterium
AATTCCGATGGGGCGCGTTGGAGAGCCTGAAGAGGCTGCAGAGATGCTGGCTTTTATGTCATCTAAGGCCTGTTCATTTACAACTGGCTTTACTTTCGATACATCCGGCGGAAGAGCAACGTACTAAAAAAGTTCACTTCCCCAAATTTGTAATTAGTTGCATCATATTTTGATACAAGATTTTTTCAATATCATTTTGCTGTAAAAAATCCAATTGTGAAAGATGTTCGAATGTCTGGGGGAAGGTGACAGTTGCAAGTGCTGGGGTAAAGTCTGAGCCCCAGATTAAACGGGTTCGATCAAAGTTATTGATTATGTACTGGAGATAGCCTCTTAATGATGGATAGGGATAAATAGGATCCTTTTGCTCAAGTGCATAAAAGCCGCTCAATTTAAGATATACATTCGTATAACTATGAAGTCTGCAGATGGTGCTTAGTTCTATTGAAATATCATCATTTGTGAGATGGTCTGCGTCGATTCTTGGCAATCCCATGTGGGAGATGAGGAGTGTCAATTGAGGCCACTTACTGAGCACATCTAGCCAAACATTCCAAAAATGGGTTTTTGAATTTACGCTGATTATCCATTTATATTCTATAAGCCATACCCAAACAGAATCTTCTACGGAGCTTAAGTCGGCCATATCTTGCTCTGAAAAAATATATAGGGTGATTCCCTCAAATCCTGATTTAAGTAAATTCTCTAACTCTGATACTTGAAGGTTGCTGGGCTTGAAAAATGCAAGCGGGTGCATCCATGGTCTAGTCAGTGCCAGCGCTGAAATGTAAGCGTTATTTCCCAAAGCCCAACTTTCTCCCTCGTAGCCAACCACTAAGGAGCTTTTTATCGTGTGTTGCTTTATCAGATCTTCATAAAGAAAAATTTCATTTTCTCCAGAATTCTTGTAGCCATTTTCAAAAAGATGAATATGGCCGTCAGCTAGCATGGAGGAGCAGGGCTTTCTTTAATGTTTCGAGGAAAATCGTTATATCGTCCTGATTGTTGTATCCATGAATTGCAGCACGAATTCGACCTGCATGCGACATGACGTGTACGCCTTTAGAGTGTAAGTATTGATTTATCTCTTCAAATTTTGGGTGTTTAAATGCGACAATTCCTGAAAGAAGTCTAGGTGAAATTGACCCCAACATTTCAACTGGTAGTTCTGCTAGTCCTTCAAGACACATAGTTACAAGCTTCTTGGCATGATCGTCAATTGCACCTACGCCGATACTGTCTATGTAACTCAAACCGGCATTGATTGCATAGATTGCCGCATAATTTGGCATACCGACCATGAAACTTGCAGCACCCTTCTTACTGATTAATTTTTCAAATCGTGATTCATCAAATGCATTTTCGAAGTTAAACCAACCTCCAGCAGTTACATTCCACTCATCTGCCCGCTCAGGGGATACTCCTACTAGACCTCCACCATGTGAAGCCAGTATCCACTTGTGTGTGGCACTCACTATTAGGTCGGCCTTCTTCACATCAAGTGGAATTCTTCCAAGTGCCTGAGTCACATCAACTGCCAACATTGCTCCTGAGTGACGCCGAACTATCTGTGAAACCTCATCTACATTAAGGCGAAAACCGTTGTAAAAACTGACCAAGGAGATATTAACTAATCTTGTCTTTGGGGTCAGTAGTTTTTCTAAATCTTTAAGATCTAGCACGCTGTCCTTGCTTCGCCAAACTTTTACTTTTGCCTTAGAAGACTCTGTCATAGCGGGAGTAGCTCCAGAAGGAAAATCGAGATCGTTAACAACCACCTCGTCACCATCTTTAAGGCGAAGTGCCATGTAGGCTAAGTTGTAAGCCTCTGATGCCGAGGAGCAAATTCCTATCTGATCACTATTTAAATTAAAGAATTTAGCAGTTATTGATTTAGCCTGAACCCATTGCTCTTGGTGGAGTAGCCGGCCATCCATACCTATTATTTTGTCTTTAGCATATTGATTGAGAGCAGTAATCACACTTGCGGGTGGAATCCCTTCAGCTGCAGTGTTGAGATATGCACGATTTTTAAGCGAAGGAAAATCCTTGAGGCGGCTTTCAGGACTTAACATTATTTTTCTCCTTCGTTTTGTGTGAGAGAAATAAAATTACTAATCCAACCTTGAATCTGACAGGCATCTTGATATCTAGCTCCAACTGGAACCGTCTCAATTCCTCTGATTAAGAGCAAGAAATGCTCTAACTCGCTTCTCAGTGCATCGTCAAAGAAGTTGGTGGCACCGATGCGCATTGGTGGATTTACCTTTACTGGATAGACCTGGCCCTTAGATGCTATGTGAATGACGCCGCTTTCGTATAGAAGTCGGGCGTGCCAGGACTCGCCTGCAATAGTGAGCTGATCAATGTTTCCATCACCTGGAATACCATCTGGAATCAAATAGTTCGCCACCAATGAAGCGTACATGTTATCGGACCATCCAAGTTGAGCTTGAGCTAGGTCTACGCCACCTTGATCATGTCTGCGCTGTTGGGCAGAAAATCTCGTTGGTTCCTGTGCCTTAACTAAACTATGAACTGTATAGAGATCATGGACCATGATGAAGGCAAATGGAGATTCACCTGGATAGCGAGTACGGTGATTGGCGCTACGTTGGCGCGAGCAATTAATGGCGGCAATTTTGCCCAGTTTGGTAGCCTCACTTTTCATAGCCTGGAACTCTTTATTCCAGAGAAGTATGTGACCCATTATCAAATTGGAGGAATCGGGCTTAACTAGCGCCTGTAACCTCTCTGCCTCAATCAACGACGATGCAATTGGTTTTTCTAGAAGAACAGTGTAACCATTTTCTAGAAGCAGCTTAGTAATCTCAATATGAGTACTAGTGCTCGATGTTACGATCCAACCATCGACCTTCACATGCTGAAGTGCACTCTCTACATCATCAAAAAAAGCCACATCTTGCCCACTAAAGAAATCCTCCGCTTTTTTGCGATTGAGTGGAGCTGGCTCGATAATTACAGTCACCACAGCATTTTCTAAGTAGCCAATCTGCTCGGCATGCATTGTCCCCATGCCGCCGAAGCCGATTATTCCTATTCGTAATGCGCGCTCGTTCATATAAAGTTGTGTCCCATGATTTGCTTATAGATCAATACGGATTTATCTAACTCTGCAATTTCAAGCCATTCATCTTTGGTATGAGCCTGATTTATACTCCCGGGACCTAGTACCACTGCTGGGATTCCAGCTATTGAGTAGGTAGATGCATCTGTTCCATAGCCAGCACCAGATTGCTCGCCCGAAAGCCCCATCCCAATGAGAATTTCAGATATTTGTAAGGCAAACTCATGATTAACAATTAGATCGAGTTGATAATCGATAAACGGTGTCGATGTTCCAATAAGTATTGTTGGGTCCTGCAGTGCAATTGAGTCAAGAACTGCTTTTATTTCTTTTAGAACCTGTTCGCTATTCTCACCCGGCAAGGTACGTCGATCAATTTCAATCTCGCAAAAATTTGGAATGATATTTACGGAAGTTCCTCCGGAGATTGTATTAACTGAGCAGGCAGCCTTGCCAGTTAAGGGGTGGGTCAAAGAGATTTTTGAACAGTATTCTTTTTCAAATTCGAGAATTAACTTGGCCATTGCAGAAATGGCACTCTGACCGTTTGAAGGATTAGATGAATGCGCAGCCACACCTCGCGTGTTTATTTTCCAGCGAATAACGCCATTATGGGCCACTACAGGCTGGCATAAAGTCGGCTCTCCGACGATTACTCCGGTTGGCTTCCAGCCAAGATGTTCTAGTTGCCTTTGGACAAATGCCGTAGCACCAGTTTTAGTCGCTTCTTCATCGGTTACAAATAAGACTGCAATGTTATTGGGGCATGAGGAGAGCTGCATATATTCTTTAAGAGCCCATAACATTCCGGCCCCGCTACCTTTTGTATCGCACGTTCCTCTGCCATACATTAGGCCATCTTTTACTAGACCGTGAAAGGGATTTACTGTCATACCATCGACGCTGACTGTGTCGGCATGTGATTCAAAAACTATCCATGGCGCCATTTTTGAAACCTCGTAAGTTATGAGCAGGTTATAACTAGCAGCAAGGGCACCTGCAGGAATAGGTAAACAACTTGTTTGTAGCCCCCACTCTTTTGCAATTGTTTCCAGATACTCCAGCATCGTTCGTTCGGGAAAATCTCGGCCAGATGTGTATTCGTTCACCGTATCAAATGAGACCATCTTTGAAAGCAGATCTAATACGGCGTTTGGCGCGGACGTCATTAGATGACCGCCAAGTTACTAAAACGAGCGCAGTCCATCTCGAATTCAATCTCTTTTACAGGAGGTCTTGTGAGCCAAGTGGAGTAACCATTTTTGGAGACTGTGGGCAATTTCTTTTCAATCATTCCAGATAAGCCTGTGATTTCATGTGCCGTATAGACATTTACAGTAGTCGGACTTTCCCCTGATGCCCCAAGAGCATGAAGCCTCTCAAGCATTATCTTTAGTACGCAATCAACCTTTAAAGACAAGCCCTTTTGGCTTAGATCACCGCGAGCGACGATGTTTTCAGCTCCTAATTCGCCATCGACCTCACCGGCTCCAGCGACGATAAAATCGCTTCCCCCGCGACCTTGACTAGGATGAACAATAAATGCAACTGCAATCGTCGGGACAGCAGGTCCTTGGTCGATTGGAATCACATTCGTTCGCGAAATTGGATTGACTCCATCGATGATTAAGCCACGTTTGATTAGTGATTGGCGGTACTCATCATTGAATACTGCAAATCCTTCGAAGGAAAATGCACCAGGTGATCTAAGTTGCAATCCTGCTAAGGCCGCGGGAGCAAGTCCTCGCCTCTGAATCTCTTTATCAATTTTTTCAAATCCGTTTGCAAGTGTTGGACAATCATGTAAACGGAGGGCAGTGATTTCAAATCCATCGCTTGCAGCAAAACCAGCCGAGTATGCGGTTATAGCGGGCAAAAATCTAAAACTTGCGCCTGGATGTAACATTGCTTGAAGAGTCACGCCTTCTCCTCCTTCTTGCCTTTAGCTAATTACATGCCAGAAATATCTCACACTAGTGCTCGTTACGCTCAGAATGAAGCTCAAAGTCAGGTGTAAAAGAGCCTATGCTACTCATTCTTAACTGTCAAGAAATAACCACTGATTGTAGTCAGCCACCTTAATCACCAGATTGAGCCTGCTGAGCGCATAAATTATTTTTGAGTGATGGCTGCAATGGCAGAAACAATAGCTTTCGATACCACGCTAATTTCATCATCGTGAATCATGTGAGGGTTAAGTGCAATTCCAACTCCCTCTTGCGGTAAGACTGCAATACATGGATCTTGCTTCCATAGGCGATCAATCATCTCATCTCGAAGAGCATTGTCTGCAAAAGTCAAAAATAGAATTAAGCGCGGAATGGGTTGTCCAGAGTGGGAGGTAGAGGATTTGAGTAGTTCAACCCCAGATGTTTTTAACTCAGCGAGTTCG
>BJFZ01000079.1 GCA_014190175.1 Actinomycetes bacterium
GTGCGCGCGGTATCGGCGGTGAAGAACTTTTACAAATTACTTTTCGCGAACTTAAAGTTAAATTACCTGCTGCTATACCTCGACCTGATTTAGTAAGTTGGTGGAAATCAGATGGCGCTCGCTGGGAAACTGGATTAAATGAATTACCTGTGGGCACTCCACAAAGCAAGATTGACCAACTTGTTGCTCTACAGATTCTTGGACTTGGACCAAATGCTAGCCAGAAGGAAATTGAACTTTCATTTCGCCAAAGAATGCTGGCCTTATCTCCTGATCAAACAGATGGCCGCCCCCCGAAAGTGATTGAGGCCGCTAGAAATATGGCTGCATTAATAAGAAGAGCCAGACAAACTCTAAAGGACCAGATCAATGCGTAACCTTTACTCTGAAATTGGAATCACGAGATTGAATGATCCTCACTTATTAAAATATAAAGTAGATAGGGTTGCGCGAACAAATCCCGATGTATTTTTTATTTTGAATGATCCCAGACGAAAGTCTGTATATGACCAAACAGTCATCGCTTTACAATTAACAGAGCAATTAAGAAAAAAATTAGGTCTTCAAGAAACAACCCTTGGCATTAAAATTGATGCCATGGTTCGTAAATCTAAATCCTAATAAATTCTATTACGAATTTACTTCAAGCCTCCACGATTAATTCACGAAGATAAAGCAGGACGCCCTTGTGATCAAAAATCCCTGAATTTGTCAAAGTAGGCAGCATGCCATCACGAAGAAAGTCACGCATGCAAGCAACAGGATCATGGGGATATTGAAGTTTGGTATCAGCCGCAATAATTTCTACCGGGCTGTCAACCGAATCAAAGCTAATAGCTGGCAAACAACCTGTAGCCCAGATAATTTTTTTATTTACTTTGTTATTAATACCCTTCACCTCATCCCCATCACACAATTGCAATTTGAAGGCCAATTCTTTTGCAAGTTCGTCTTCAGAATCTTTATGAGATTTTGAAAGCAAACCAAACGCTCTTTTGGGTAATGGCGGAACACTAATCATTACGGCACGAGCTGACCTACGAATAGCCTTATTATACATTTCCGATACATTTAATTCATTAAAGAAAATGCCAAGACAAATCTGGGCTAAATCTCCAAGACTACGATTACGTACTAGTACTTCAAAATACGGCTGTCCAAATTGATTGCTTCCATAAATCGATGATTTGTCGCCAAACAAAGATTTTTCAAGCACTAAATAATCACTAATTAATGATATTATTTTTTGTTGGGTTTCAGCTGAATCATTTCTGAAATCTGAAGCCTGCTTCAAATTAAATATATTAACTAAATCTGGTATAAAATTAGTTTTTGAATTTGTCCCAAACGCCGTCATTCCTAATCCAGAATTCAAAATATCTCTAAGCATTTGTATTTTGCCATCGCGCCCCTGTGATGAAGTAGATAGTAAACTCGTAAATGACTGCAATAATGTGGTGTGATCAACCAAAACTCCAAGTGAACCCAAACCTCCCAACCTCAACGCCTCCTGGAAAGAACGAAGAACCCATATAGTTTGATCACTTACAATTGTTGCGATAATAGATTTGGAACCAGTCGGCAAACGTTTAAATTCATTACCTAGATCCACGCCCTCAAGACTTAACTGGGTTAAAATCCATTGAAAATCTATACGTGCAAATGGCGATTTTGACGCCAAGGCACACCATAATCCTGAAACCGGACTAATATTATTCATTGGAGTGGGGCTAAAGCGAGCGCCCGCTTGCACCAAGGCTCTAGCTGCATCAATGCGACCAGAAATAAGCGCATGATGCAAAGCAGAATACCCCAACCTATCAAGTTTATTTATATCAGTTCCTGCTAGATAGGTTTTTATAGTATCTCCAATTGCTTGTCCAGAAAATTTACTACGACAAGCTGCCATGAGTGGGGTGACTCCTTGAGAATCAATCGTTTCTCTAGAAATTCCATTCCTGCGAAGATCTTCTATAAGCTGAGTGTTTCCCAACATCGCAGCCACAAACATCGGGGATCTATTGCAACTATCGCTGTTTGTGTTTATATCTTCTGGCAGTTGCGGCAAACGACCATTTATTTTATCGGCATAGAGAACCATTGTGACTAGGTCTTTTTGGTCTGCCTCGTTAATAAGAGGAAACCCAGCTTGATCTACATAATTTTTCAATCGCCGCTTAAGTTCTAAACCATCTTCCTGGGACAATTTACTTTCATACTGCTCTAGCAAATTCTTGCTAAGTATTTCACGTGCTTCTAAAAAACTTTCGTGCGTTTGGCCTGCCCACTTGCTTAATAACACATCACCATCGGCGGGGAAAAAGTCAGATATATCAGTTGGCTCATCAGATTCAGCCTCCTTAACTTGCAGTGAATCCAACCTTTCTTCCAACCTTTTGTATCTTTTTGAACTTTCTTCTCCTGACAACTGATCCATTTCTATAATCAAAGCCTCTTTCGCTGCACTAAATTCTGATTCAAGGCAATTTGCGATGTCGCTTTCACTAAACAAGCGATTATGGATGGAACGACTATTATCCCAGTACATATCAAACTCGCCGTCTAAAAAACTATCTCGAACGGCTAATTCTAATGCCCCAAGGGTTGCAATTTGACTTTGAAAGATAGGAGTTAATTCAGTTTCATCATCATGCGACAAATTCTCAAGCTCTCTAAAATCTCGACGCAAAATCGCTAGCACTAATTTTCGACCGGGACGCGCACCGCACCATGTTTCTGCGTAATGAGCCAAGCCAGAATCATTATTAGTTCTATATAAAATAGTCGAAATATCTATTAAAATACGTCCCTGAACACTGCCTGCAAGCGGTGGCAACATTCCTTTTTCGCCAGCAGCCTGATCTAGAATGGGTTCTAAGGAACGTTGGAAAGCTCCAAGTCCATCAAGCGCTTTTCTTAAATATTGAAGATTTGTTTTTAAGCCATACCGAATTTTGCTAGCAAACTGCTTCACATATTCACGAAACAGTAAAGCTTCACAACTACATAAAACATCCCGAGTTTGAGTTTCTAATCCCAGTGCTTTTACTTGATCTTGATTACTTAAACAAATCTCTATTAACAAATCAACAACTTTTGATCTTGGTTGCACTGGACTTCCGTTCAGCTTCATTTTGTAGACAGAAACAAGAAGTTCAATTGTTACAGCAAGTGCCGAGCCGCTGACTCCAGCAAGTTGTCTTGAATAGTTACGGTCACTTAAATCAATTCGGCTCACTTCGTCGTGATCTTTTGCAAGCAACATAACTCTGGCTAATACTGGAAGCATACTTGCTCCATTTTCTCTAACCAAAGCGGGAAATCCAGCAAAGACTTCCTTTGCAAGAAATAATGAGTTTAAACCAGTAACAAAATTTAAGCGAAGTGGATGGTCGGCTTGTTGCACTCCAAAGAACGGGTCGCCACCTTCGCCCCCCTGCATTACTGCCCACTCAAAATAATTCTGTATTTGTTCTTTGATCACTGGCGTCATAGCCTGCGTATCTTCGCTGCGAAGAATTAAATCCTTCATCGCTCCAAGAATATTTGCAACTGTACGATCTTGATAATTAAATGGGTTCATTGGTTTCGCTTCTATAAGAGTGTTAAGTAAGCAACATTAAAAAGTAGTTCGTAAGATACTGCTAGTTAAGGACAATCGTCAAACATGTCCTGTAAGAAAATATTAGTACCCTAAAGCCCGCAAAAAAGCTGCTAATTCATGTTCATTTTTGGATTCGCAATGCTTTCGCCAAATAGTTCCCGTGTTGGACAAGTTGTATCGAACTCGTTCAATAGGGATACGAAGAAAATTGGCTAGTCCCTGCACATTGCCGTCCTCTGCTCGTGCGGTGAAACCTACAGGCTCAGGTTTTCGAACTGCGCCTGTTCCCGCACTCACTGACGGACCGGCAGGCTTTTTCAAGAATGTCAACTTAGTGTAAGCCGGTTCCCCGATCATTTTTTGATGAAATGCATAATCTAAAAACCGAGCAAAGGCTGCACGAACATTTTGTGGCATTGCATTATACATTTCTTCTGCCTCTGTAATGTAGCGTGACTTTGCTGCTGCCAGTGGAAATAATTGAGATCTGCGAGCCTCAGCTTCTTTTGAAAGGGCAAGTTGCAATAACGTACATTGAGAATCAGTGGTTACGACCGCTTCAAATAAACCAACTGGCCGAGCGCCATAGCCGCGATCTTCTTGCCCCCTAGGGCCCATATGCCGAGCAAGTTCAATTAGTAAACTGGCTACCTGTGCAGAATGAGTAGAGAAGTGTGGAGTAAATTCATCAATTCCGCATGTGATTCCAACAAGCACTGCCATGTTATATAGATATTCAGATGCGACTTGTACCGGTTCTGAGGCCGTGCGCTTCACTTCTATATCGATAGCGGGCCCTGTACCGGTATAGATCTGAACTTTGGCAGGCTGCCCATGCGGAACGCTTAGCATAGAAAAATCAATGCCACACATTGCTTCAAAAAGTGTCGTAAATTCTGTTTTTGTTGGCAACTTGTAACTAGTAAGATCACCCTCGTCGGTCACCTTGACTGGTTCTAGACCTGTTCCTTCTTCTTGCGTCAGGGGGTGCCCAAACGAACCAATTTTTTGTAATAGTTGACCATCACACTTTACTTCTATTTTTAAATTCTTAAATTGTTCCTTTTGAGATGCTGTGTTAAACACGTAATAGACAGCCTTGCGAACCTCTCCATTACTTGTTCCACCGTAATTTCCTTGGTCGGTGAATACATTTGCTTCATTAACAAATCTCCATCTGCCGCAGACTTCGGCTATTGGTAAAGCACCAAACCCCATAAATGGCGAGGAAATTTTTTCTTTATTGAAATTTGAAGAATCAACTTTGCTAAGTTGGCGTAACTGTGCTTCTAGCTCTGCCTCTCCTATGAAAGCTTCACGCCATGCGGTGGGTTCATCCTTTGCGCACTCCAATAAATCGTCCGCGTAGGGATCGATACAAAGCTTATAATGGACCGGATCCTCGCCTTTACATACCACCAACCAATCTTCAATAATTTGTCTAGCAAGACTCAAATATTCCTTTGATTTAATCCTACTCTCCACAATGTTAAGACGGAGATCATTTCCTTCTAGGATCCATTTACCAGTTCCAACCAGACGTTTAAGTCCGAGATTGGCAATCTCAACCAAAGACCCTGGAAGTAAAACAAGGGGATTTTTTTTCTCCCAAAGCCGAATTACTTGAAAATACAATCCGGGCAATTTCATTTCGTCAGGCGTGGGCGGAGAAAAGTAACTCGGTGTGATTTCTTTTATAATTTCAG
>BJFZ01000080.1 GCA_014190175.1 Actinomycetes bacterium
CTGAATCAATCACACGGGCGTGGGCCGGCTTACTTGTTCTCCTCATTTTAGTTCTAGTCTTTTTCACCATCGCACGATTCTTAGGTAGCAGGAAGGTCGCAAAGTGACCGATTCAATGGAAAGCGAGAACAAAAAAATGGATACAACCATTACACCTTCCTCACTAGGAGCCGTTGCCAGTTCTGTGACAAGGAGAACGCCGGGCACGATGGCGATGGGTCGTGGGCTCGAAGCACGTGGAATCCATGCATGGTTTGGAAAGAATCATGTTCTCTCTGACATCACATTAGATTTTGCTGCGGGTACCGTTACCGCACTCATTGGGCCATCCGGTTGCGGTAAATCAACGTTTATCAGAACTATGAATCGTATGCATGAATTTATTCCTGGGGCTGCAATGGCTGGTGAAGTATTGCTCGATGGCAAAGATGTCTATTCACCAGGCACTGATGTAACAAAAATCCGCTTGCAAATAGGTATGGTTTTTCAAAAGCCAAACCCGTTTCCATCTATGACCATCGGGCAGAACGTACTTTCTGGCCTGAAATTGGCCCAACTTAAGGTTGCCAATAAAGATGACCTCATGGAGGAGTGTTTAGAAAGAGCCGGTCTCTGGAATGAAGTTAAAGATCGTCTCAATGCCTATGGTGGATCTTTATCTGGCGGCCAGCAACAGCGCTTATGTATTGCCCGAGCACTTGCTGTAAGGCCACAAGTGTTGTTAATGGACGAACCATGCTCGGCCCTTGATCCAGGTTCTACCTTGCGCATCGAGGAGACAATTCGCCATCTATCAGATTCCATGACAATTATTATTGTCACTCACAACATGCAGCAAGCAGCGCGAGTCTCTGATTACACAGCATTTTTCCTATCTGATAACGGCCCTGGTCAAATGATTGAGTGCGCACCTACAAGTGAGATTTTCTCCCGGCCAAGAGATAAGCGAACAGAGAACTACGTTACTGGTCGATTCGGATAATCAGCACCAACTGTTCACTTAACTGTTGGTTGTTGTTTATTTTTAAGTAAGTAAGAGTTCACACTGCGTCCATAGGTTTATACCGTAATAGTTCATTTAACCTATGAGGGGAAGTACATGAGAATTTCACGAATCGCGAAAGTGGCATCAATGGCGCTCGCGTTAGCAATAGTTGCATCAACTCCCGCATTCGCAACAGATCTATTGGGTTCTGGAGCATCTTTTCCAGCAAACTTAATCGAGGCTTGCAAAGAAGGTTATGCATTATCTGGCTCAAATAATACTTATACATATGCATCTTCAAGTTCTGGAACAGGTCAAGCAAACTCCGATAAGTCAACTGGTGACTTCTGGATGTCAGATTCTCCTTACACGGCAGCCACACGCCGCACCACACTTGTTCACATTCCATTAGTAGCAGCACCAATTGCAATCTTGCACAATCTTCCTGGTAGCAAGACATTGCAGCTATCTGCGAGCACAATCGCCGGTATTTTCGGCGGAACAATCACCATGTGGAATGACCCAGCTATCGTTGCTGATAACAACAAGATAACTAAAGCGGTTTATTACAAGAAGGATGCTACTGGAAACCCTGCAAAGGATACCAGGGAAACTTAATTGTTTTGAAAACTGTTGAAGTAGCTCCTCACTACACGCTACCAAACAAGAAAATCACCGTTGTTTATCGCAATGACTCTTCAGGAACGGTGGATAACTTCACCAAGTATCTAAACAAGAGCGCTCCAACTGTCTGGACAAAGGCAAACAACAAAGTCTTTACAACTTCATTCCCAGGAAATATCAATGATCCAACCAACATCGGTCGCATCGTTGGTCAAGGGTCATCAACTGGTGTTACTCAATTGGCGGGTAAGACCCCTTACTCAGTTACCTTTGCTGAAGTTAGCTACGCGACTGCAAACAAGTTGAGAGTTGCAAACGTCATCAATCCTGCAGGAAGCTCTGTTGCACCTGACTCAGTTGGTGTTGGAGCATTCCTTGCAAGTGCAACTCAGGATGTAAACGGATTCCTTACTTATGATTATGCAACCAAAGAAGCTGGTGCATACCCACTAGGTATTGTTTCTTACATGCTTGCAGATACTGCTTACACAGATAAGACAAAGGCAGCAGCTGTAAAAGATGTAGCGACATTCATACTCAGCTCAAAATGTTCTGGCGACAAGGGAGCTGCACTTGGCTTCAGCGTTATCGATGGTGCTCTTAAGGCTAAGTCTTTGGCGCAAATCGCAAAGATTGGCTAAGTAAATAAAGTTCTAAAAGGCCCCTCCAAGGCTAGAGAAACGGTCGGCAAAAGCCGGCCGTTTCTTTTTGTATTTATTTATTGAAATTCCAGAAGATTAGGTAAGCAAAAACTATGTGCGCCTGGCAGGAATCGAACCTGCGACAACCGGCTTAGAAGGCAGGTGCTCTATCCAACTGAGCTACAGGCGCTGGAGTGGCTTTGTCGATGCGTAGTCTACCCATCCGAGACGATAAGGTTTCCTCTTATGGCCGAGTTTATTTACACAATGAAGAAGACGCGCAAGGCGCATGGCGAGAAAGTAATTCTCGATGACGTCACTCTTGCGTTTTACCCGGGTGCAAAAATTGGTGTGGTTGGCCCCAATGGTGCAGGTAAATCTACTGTCTTGCAGATTATGGCCGGATTACAGCAACCTTCAAATGGTGAAGCATTTTTAACCCCCGGTTATACCGTGGGAATTTTATTACAAGAGCCAACGCTTGATGAATCTAAAAATGTTTTGGAAAATGTGCAAGAGGGTGTTGCCGAGACAATGGCTTTGATGGCTCGTTTTAATGCAGTGAGCGAGGAAATGTCTAGTCCTGATGCAGATTACGACAAGTTGCTAGCCGAGATGGGAAATTTGCAAGAGCAGTTAGATCATAGAAATGCATGGGATCTAGATTCACAACTTGAGCAAGCAATGGACGCCCTTCGTTGTCCGCCACCGGATTCCGATGTCACTGTGCTTTCAGGTGGAGAGCGCAGGCGCGTAGCGCTCTGTAAATTACTTTTGCAACAGCCTGATTTATTATTGCTTGATGAGCCTACAAACCATTTGGATGCCGAGTCGGTGCAGTGGCTTGAGCAACATTTGAGTAAATACCCTGGCACAGTCGTTGCGATTACTCACGATAGGTACTTCTTGGATAACGTTGCCGACTGGATTCTCGAACTCGACCGTGGTCGTGCTTATCCATACGAGGGAAATTATTCTACGTATTTAGAGACAAAGTCCACCCGTTTGAAAATTGAAGGCCAAAAGGATGCCAAGCGGGTTAAGCGTTTAACGGAAGAACTCGAATGGGTTCGCCAAAACTCTAAAGGTCGCCAAGTAAAGTCAAAAGCACGTCTTGCTCGCTATGAAGAAATGGCGGCAGAGGCTGACAAGATGCGTAAGTTAGATTTTGAAGAGATTCAAATTCCACCAGGACCCCGCCTTGGAAATATTGTTGTTGAAGTTGAAAACTTATCTAAAGCTTTCGGCGATCGAGTTTTGGTAGATGATTTGTCATTTACTCTTCCACGTAACGGCATTGTTGGAGTTATTGGACCAAACGGTGCGGGCAAGACAACGCTATTTAAAATGATTATGGACGTTGAGCAACCAGATTCTGGTTCTGTTAAAGTGGGAGAAACTGTAAAGATTGCTTACGTTGATCAGTCGCGTGCCGGCATTGACCCTAAGAAAACACTCTGGGAAGTTGTTTCCGATGGATTAGATTTCATGAAAGTTGGGCAAGTAGAAATGCCAAGCCGGGCATATGTTTCTGCATTTGGTTTCAAAGGCCCAGATCAACAGAAGATGGCTGGAGTACTTTCAGGTGGAGAACGCAATCGACTCAATCTTGCACTAACGCTCAAAATGGGCGGAAACCTATTACTGCTCGATGAGCCAACGAACGATTTAGATGTTGAAACACTTGGCTCGCTAGAGAACGCACTGCTTGAGTTTCCAGGATGCGCGGTAGTTATTTCCCACGATCGCTGGTTCCTCGACCGCGTAGCCACGCATATATTGGCTTATGAGGGTGAATCAAAGTGGTTCTGGTTCGAAGGAAACTATGAGTCCTATGAAAAGAATAAGATTGAAAGACTTGGGGTAGATGCTGCAAGGCCTCACCGAGTTACATATAGAAAGTTGACCCGCTAATGAGACACCATAACTCGGTACATGTTCGTTGGGCAGACCTTGATGCTTTTGGCCATATCAATAATGCTGTCTATTTAACATATGTGCAAGAAGCACGTGCAGATATGACATGGTATTCACGACAAGCGCGAGGTCTGACTCCACTTTTTAAAGACATGGTAGTTGCTCGGGCGGAGTTAGATTTCGTTGAAGCGATTTATGTTGGTGGCGTCGCATTAGATGTTGCGATCTGGGTTGAACGTATTGGAAATGCATCGTTTGTACTCTCATACGAGATGTCGCGCAATGGAGTACTTCATGCTCGTGCTAAAACTGTTCAAGTCGCTGTTTCTATGGAGACTTTTAAATCTCGACCTATAAACGAAGTAGAGCGTGAATTTTTAAATGAATACTTCGAAGAGACTCCTTTATCTAAATAATGAATCAAAAATCGCCAAGCCTAGAAAGAAGAATTCATCCAGGTTGGATTGCAGCCGCTGTCACATTTTTAACTCTTGTTGCTACAGCAGGATTTCGCTCAGCTCCATCTGTCTTAATCGTTCCCTTAGAGGAATCTTTCGGTTGGGGTAGAGATCAAATTTCTGTAGCAATTTCGGTCAATGTTTTACTCTTTGGTTTAACAGCCCCATTTGCTGCAGCCTTGATGGAAAAATTTGGAATTCGCAAAGTGGTCATGACTGCCTTAGCTGTCGTGGGATCAGGCGCTGTTGCAACTGTATTTATGACATCGCCTTGGCATCTGGTTGCGCTCTGGGGAGTAGTTGTTGGCATCGGCACTGGATCGATGGCTCTTGTTTTTGCCGCAACTATCGTAAATCGTTGGTTTGTTGAAAAGCGCGGAATAGTTATTGGTTTACTTACTGCAGCGACTGCAACTGGGCAGTTGATTTTTCTACCTGGCTTGGCCATGTTGGCTATGGATCATGGTTGGAAGAGCGTCTCACTCACTGTTGCAGTGGGTGCATTTGTTATAGTGCCAATCATTTGGTTCTTCTTACGTGAAAAACCTTCAGACCTGGGGCTA
>BJFZ01000081.1 GCA_014190175.1 Actinomycetes bacterium
AAGTACCGGTTGAACGAAGATCTTCACATGCGCGAACTACACGAGCGGCCATCCCTGCCTCTGCTTGTTTGCCCCAGGCTCGTGGGTCGTACATTTTTTTATTTCCAACTTCCCCATCAATTCGAAGTACGCCATCGTAATTTTTCATCACATGATCGACGATTGGCCTGGTAAATGCATATTGAGTATCAGTGTCAATATTCATTTTCACTACACCATAATCAAGTGCTTCACGGATTTCACTTAATAAAGATCCAGATCCACCATGAAAAACTAAATCAAATGGTTTAGATCCTGCGGCTAAACCTTTTTTAGCTACTACAGCATCTTGAAGTGTCTTTAAAATCTTTGGTTGTAACACAACATTTCCAGGCTTATACACGCCATGAACATTTCCAAATGTTGCGGCTAGTAAATATCTTCCGCGCTCACCTAATCCAAGAGTTTCAACTGTTAATAATGCATCTTCTGGCTGTGAATAAAGTTTTGCATCATGTTTTGCTTCGATGCCATCCTCTTCGCCACCAACTACGCCAATTTCTAATTCAAGAATTGTTTTTGCTGCGACAGATTTGTCGAGCATCTCGTCTGCTATCTTCATATTTTCACTCAAAGAAACAGCGGAGCCATCCCACATATGTGATTGAAATAACGGCGCCTTGCCTGATTTGATTCTTTCAATTCCAAAATCAAGCAATGGGCGCATAAATCCATCAAGTTTTTCGGCTGGGCAATGATCCGTATGCAACGCAATATTTACTGGATAATTTTTCGCAACTATGTGCGCAAACTCGGCGAGCGCGACTGCTCCGTCAACCATATGTTTTACAGTTGAGCCAGATGCGTACTCGGCACCACCCCAGGAGAATTGAATAATTCCATCTGATTTAGCTTCGACAAATCCACGAAGCGCTGCAATTAGTGTTTGAGATGAAGATACGTTAATTGCCGGGTATGCGAATGCACCTGATTTTGCGCGATCTAACATTTGGTTATAAATCTCAGGACTGGCTATTGGCATTTTCACTCCTCGGTCTTCACAACTCATTTAGTAAAGGTGTAATTCTGGGCTAATTTCTAGAGTTGCTAGAAGTATGACCCGAGGCTTACGCCCCATCTTTTCACACCTTTGACTCTGGCGATAATTAACGCGCTAATCTCAACCCATGGGAATCTTCGACCCGCAACAGATCATTTCTACCCTAGGCCTATTAGGGGTTTTAGGCGCACTTTTCGTTGAGACCGGCTTACTTATCGGCTTGGTCCTCCCAGGTGATTCTCTGCTTTTCGTCGCTGGGATTGCCGCCTCGGGTTCGGCTCTTAGCGCAGTGGGTGTCCAGTTATCCCTTCCATTGCTGCTCCTATTCGCACCAGTTGCAGCTTTTTTAGGAACTCAAACCGGTTTCCTTATTGGCAGAGGCTATGGCAGAGGCTTATTTAATCGTCCAGATGGAAAAATTTTTACCGCTGCAAAAGTTCATCACGCTGAAGAGTGGTTACATAAATATGGTCCATTTAAAGCGATGCTGCTTGGCAGATTTATCCCGATCGTGCGCACATTAATGCCGCCACTATATGGAATGTTAAATCTAAATACTAAGAGATTTACATTGTTGAATCTCATTAGTTCGATTCTGTGGACTGATGGAGTTTTGTTGCTTGGTTATATTTTAGGTGAAAGAGTTAAAGGTTCAGTTGATAAATACTTGTTGCCCATAATTGGTTTAGTAATTGTTGTAAGTTTTATTCCAATTGCAATCGAAATTATCAAAGCTAGAAAGAAATCTAGTTAAGACCTAACTCGCTTAATGTATACGCAGTCAAGTATTTAAGATTAGCACCACTAACTTTTGGTCCAGCGCCACGATCAACAATTACTGCAACAGCAACAACAATCGCACCCGCTTCTTTTAATGCTTCAACCGCAGTTAACACTGAGTCGCCAGTTGTAGAAGTATCTTCAACCGCAAGTACTCGACGTCCCTTTACATCAGGGCCTTCAATTCTGCGCTGTAAACCATGTTGTTTCTCAGCCTTGCGAACTACAAAAGCATCTAACTGGCGGCCGCGTTTTGCAGCCGCGTGCAACATCGCTGCTGCAACAGGATCTGCCCCAAGTGTCAATCCACCAACCGCGTCAAAATCTAGATCAGCAGTTAAATCAAGCATCACCTCACCAACTAATGGTGCTGCAACTGCGTCAAGTGTTACTCGACGGAGATCTACATAGTAATTCGCTTCTTTACCTGAGGAAAGAATTACTTTTCCGTGGACAACTGCTTTGTTTTTAATTTCAGCTAATAACCCATCGCGTGAATTCATGGGGTAATCCTATTTATTTTCATCACTCCAAATGACCATGTTCTGTTTTTCACGTATGGCAAGCCCCTTAGGGGGATTAGCCACCAGCAGCGCATCAACCTCGACTCGTAACTGAGCGACCTCATCACCAAGTTGTGAAACGGTAGCTTCAAGTTCCATAATCTTTGAAATACCCGCAAGATTTATCCCATTGCTCGCCAATTTTTGAATATTACGTAAAACCAAAATGTCACGAAGTGAGTATCTCCGGCCACGACCGGCTGCGCGCCCAGGTGAAACTAAACCAAGTCGGTCGTATTGCCGCAAAGTTTGGGGATGCATTCCGGCAAGTTCAGCCGCAATTGAAATCACATAAACCGGAAGCTCTTCGCTAACTCCCTCGACCTCTGGTTGATCGCTCATGAGCGGGCCGCCTTAATTAAATCAACTCTTGGATCCGCGCCTTTTGTGGCAGCTGCGTAATCTTCAAGTGCGGCTTTTGCTTTTCCATCAATACGTTGCGGAACAGTGATCTCAATAGTTACTAACAAATCTCCAGCAGTTCCCTCTTTACGAGCAACTCCGCGACCTTTTACGCGCAAAGTTTTTCCATTCGCACTCCCAGCAGGTAAACGAAGTGTTACTTCTTCTCCATTTAGAGTTGGAACATTCACATCGCCACCTAATGCTGCCTCTGTGAAAGTTACTGGCAATGTAATTAATAAGTTGTCATCACGTCTAGAAAAAATCGGATGCCCTTGCACATTTACCGTAATAAATAAATCTCCAGCGCCAGCCTCACCTGGTATTCCTTTACCTCTTACCCGAATCCGTGCCCCGTCAGTTATTCCGGCAGGAACACGTGCTGTGACTGGACCACTTTGAGTTGAAAATGAAAGGGTGGTGCCAGCTATTGATTCGCGAAAAGAGATTGTGGCGTTTGCTTGTAAATCTTGACCACGTCGCGGTCCACGTCTCTGATTTGCACCAAAGAGATTTCCAAAAATATCGCCAAGGTCACCAAAACCTCCAGCGTTAAAGTCCCCGGCATATCCAGCACCAGGGATTCCACCTTGTTGAAACAAAGATCGTGCTTGATCATATTCAGCACGTTTCTTATCGTCGGAGAGAATGTCATAAGCCTCAGAAACCGCTTTAAATCTCTCCTCTAAAGTTTTATCGCCTTTAGTTTTATCTGGATGAAACTCTCGAGCTTTTTTGCGGTACTCCGATTTAATTGTTGCAGCATCCGCTTTTTTGTCCACGCCAAGGATCGAATAAAAGTCTTTCTCGTAAAGATCTTTGGCGGCCACTTAAATCTGCTCGACTATTCTGGATCTGTCACGGTTACGCGCGCAGGGCGTAGTACGCGCTCTTTATATTTGTAACCCTTTTGCAAAATTTCTGTTGCAGTTACTTCGCTAACCTCACTAGAAGTTAAATGCATTAAGGCTTCGTGAATTTGTGGATCAAATGGAGTACCGGCTTCACCAAATTTAACTAAACCAATTTTTGTCACAGCATTCTCAATCTGATCTGCTACAGATTTAAAGCCACCTTCTAATTCTCCATGTGTCCGCGCGCGATCTAAATCATCAAGAATTGGCAGTAATTCATTTAGTACCGATGCGACAGCCAACTCATACGACAGAGACCTATCGCGATCTACGCGTTTTCGGTAATTTGAATAATCTGCTTGTAAGCGTTGCAGATCCTCAGTCAGTATCTCTTCAGCACTTTGAGTGCTTTCTTGAGTTTGTGGTTGAGAATCAGCGGAGTCGACATTTTCATCGACTCCACTTTCATCAGTTACTACTGAATCACTCATGCCTCTTCAACAATCTCAGCATCTTCAACACCATCATCAGCTTTTGGCGCTTCCGCAGCAGTTGCTGCATACATCGCCGCACCTAATGTCTGGCTAATTGCAGCGACTTTCTCAGTTTCAGTTTTGATAGCTGCTGTGTCGTTTCCTTCTAATACTTTCTTCAGGTCAACTAGCGCGGCCTCAACTTCAACTTTCTTTTCTGCTAATTCACCTTCTGCAAATTTATCTGCGTTATCGGCGATAAATTTTTCAGTTTGATAGACAAGTGAATCTCCGGCATTGCGTACTTCTGCTTCCTCACGACGAGTGCGATCCTCTTCTGCGTGTGATTCTGCTTCACGCATCATTCGATCAATATCATCTTTAGAAAGTGCAGATCCACCGGTGATTGTCATCCGCTGTTCTTTGCCGGTGCCAAGATCTTTCGCCGATACATGCACGATTCCGTTGGCGTCAATATCAAAAGTAACTTCAATCTGTGGAACTCCACGTGGTGCTGGTGGAAGTCCGGTTAGTTCAAACATCCCAAGTTTCTTGTTGTAAGCAGCCATTTCGCGCTCGCCTTGAAAAACTTGAATCTGTACAGCTGGTTGATTGTCATCAGCAGTTGTGAAGATTTCACTTCGCTTAGTTGGGATAGTTGTATTACGTTCAATCAACTTGGTCATAATTCCGCCCTTGGTTTCAATTCCAAGAGATAGTGGAGTTACATCAAGCAGTAATACATCTTTAACTTCACCTTTAAGAACACCAGCTTGCAACGCTGCGCCAACGGCTACAACCTCATCTGGGTTTACACCTTTATTTGGTTCGCGGCCGCCAGTTAATTCTTTAACTAAATCAACAACTGCTGGCATACGAGTCGAACCACCAACAAGAACAACATGGTCGATCTGTGCGATTGGGATTCCAGCATCTTTTAATACTGCTTGAAATGGAACTTTACAGCGATTTAGTAAGTCAGCGGTAAGCGTTTGAAACTGTGCCCGA
>BJFZ01000082.1 GCA_014190175.1 Actinomycetes bacterium
ATCAATCCATTCGGATGCCGAAGTTTTTTGATCTATAGGTAAGTGAATTGCGATTCCTTCACACTTTCCCGATTTACTATATTTATCAAGAGCATTTCCTAAATCAGATACCGAAAAACCATGTCGATGAATCGGCGATAAGAGTTCAAGGAGAAACCTTTTTGGCATCTTTGCTGAAAAAACCGAAGAGTGCGGTGAAATTGTATGAATAACTCTTTCACTGTCGCTATGTGCACTTGGAGAAAGTAAAAGAATTTCGCCAGGAAATACAGATTGCACTTCTTCTGCTTCAGCGATTGTGGCAACAGCAACAACCGGGAGATTCAAATTCTTTGCTTCTTGAGCTAAAACTTTTTTGCCGAAACCATAACCATTTCCCTTAATCACTGGCACTACTTGCGCCTCACTATTTGCTACAACAGTCGCTAAATGAGTGCGCCATTTCTCAGCGGCGACATGCAGGATTAAGGACATAGGTGAATTCTCTCAGTTATTTTCGATTGAGGTAAGCCCGGAAGGCGCGATATAGCAATTTGTTAAGCGGAAGATCCCATTCGCCGATTAGTTCAGTGGCATACCCGCCCACTCCCACTTTAAATTGAATCAACCCGGCATGGGCATCATTTTGATCGACTGTGGAAGTAATACCGCGCAGATCATAAATATCACAATGGCTTTTAAGTGATTGTTGCATCATCGCCCACTGCAAAACATTGCTGCCACGAGCTTCACGGCCGTGAGTCGAAGAAGCGCCATAGAGATACCAACTATGTTTGTTTAGAGTTACTAAAATAGTTGCAGCAATAATTGTCTCATTCCATTTTGCCAAAAAGAGCGTAAAGTTATTTTCATTATTTTTACTCATCGCATCCCACATTCTTTCAAAGTATGAAAGCGGGCGCGGAGTAAAATGATCACGCGCTGCGGTTTCTAAATAAACTTCATGAAACTTTGCTAAATCTGCGCGCGACCCTATGATAACTTCAACATTCTCCTTTTCGCCCTTTTTAATATTACGGCGCCAAAGTTGATTAAAGCCCGCTAATACATCTGCTTCACTTTTTCCAGTCAAAACTAGTTGGTAAATATATTTAGGTTGCCCGGCGGCAAAGCCATTTACATCATCAACGCTGGGGTTAAAGCCATTACTTCTTAAAATATTTTCAATTTCATTTGAATTGGAATTAATCCAACTTGGAGTGACTTGCTGTAAAGTTTTTTTGCTCTCATCCGCCAACGCTTCTTTGATTGTTTCGCTATCCCAACGATTTTTTACCACCATCGGTCCGACGCGAAGTGCAAAACCATTTTGGGAGAGTGCGTATGCGCGCAATAGCGGAACTGCAGCTGCTAAATATTTCGCTGGAAGGGCTGGACCTTCCGGGATGTAGAGAAAGTAGCGATTTAACTTTGGCATTTTTCGCGCAAGAACAAGCGCAGTTCCGACTAATTCTTTTGCTTCAAAAAACCCAATTACTTTGGATTGCCAGCCCGCTTTAACCTGGGCCCACGCTGGGGTTTGCAGAAAAGAAGGGTCAATCGCAAGGGCGGCGACCTCTGATTCCAGAAAGGCTTGCGCCTGTTCGGGGGTAATTTGAAGGATCTCCACAGGGCGAGCCTAGGGCTGGGGATGGGATTTCGGAGGGAGGGTGGGAACCGGTAGCCTTACCCATCTCACCTTCGGAAGCGATGAAGAAGGCGAGACGCGCTAAACCTCCTGTTACAGAAATACTGTGACCGCTTAGTCCAAAGGAGTTGGTTATAAATGCGTCATTATGAACTGATGGTCATCCTTGACCCAGATCTAGAGGAAAAAACAGTCTCCCCAAGTCTCGAGACTTACCTCAAGATCATCAAAGATAGCGGTGGTCGGGTAGACCGTCTTGATATCTGGGGCCGACGTCGTATGTCATTCGAAATTGCGAAGAAGCCAGAAGGCATTTACGCAGTTGTTGATATGCATTGCGAACCAGCCGCAGTAAAAGAGTTGGACCGCCAATTGAATCTAAATGAAGCAGTGCTTCGTACAAAAGTAATACGTCCCGAAAAATAATTTAGCGATACTTCCAGAGATAACGAGAGACGGGAAAAAAGATGGCTGCTGGAGACACAGTTATCACGATTGTCGGCAATTTAGTTGATGATCCTGAATTGCGCTTCACTCCTTCGGGAGCTGCGGTTGCAAAGTTTCGCATTGCGTCCACTCCACGCTTTTTAGATAAAGCGACCAATGAGTGGAAAGACGGCGATTCTTTATTTCTTTCATGCAATGTTTGGCGTCAGGCAGCAGAGAATGTTGCCGAATCACTTACTCGCGGAATGCGGGTAATTGTGCAAGGTCGTTTGAAACAACGTTCATATGAAACAAAAGAGGGAGAGAAGCGAACTGTCTACGAGATTGAAGTAGATGAGGTCGGTCCTTCCCTTCGCAATGCATCGGCAAAAGTCACTAAAGCTGCTCGGACATCTGATGGCGGTCGCGCAAGCGCATCTGCTGCAACAGGTGGAATGAGTGATGATCCATGGGCTGCATCTTCAACAGATTCATGGGGAGCACCTGTTGGTGCAAGTGATGAGCCACCGTTTTAATAACTAAATAAATCTATCCGACCACCTATTAATAAACATTAATAGCCATTCCCGCTTTCAAAAGAAGCGGGGCACCCCTAGGGAGCTCCACAATGGGATCAAAAGAAAAGAAACAAAAGAACAGCAAGAGCGCAGTTGTTAAGAAAGTTTTCAAGACAAAGCCGTGTTCATTCTGCCGTGACAAAGTTACTTATATCGATTACAAAGATATTCCAACTTTGCGCAAGTACATTTCAGATCGCGGCAAGATTCGCGCTCGCCGAGTTACCGGAGCATGCACGCAACACCAACGTCAGATTGCAACAGCGGTAAAAAATAGTCGTGAAGTTGCATTACTTCCATACACATCGACAGCACGATAGGGGGCATGAGATGAAATTAATTCTTACTCAAGAAGTAAATGGTCTCGGTCATCCAGGTGATGTCGTTACTGTTAAAGATGGATTTGCACGCAACTTTTTAGTACCAAATGGCAAAGCAATTGCTTGGTCAACGGGTGGCGAAAAGCAGATCACAAGCATTCGACGTGCTCGTAAAGCTCGTGAAATTCGCGATGTCGAACATGCACGCGAAATCAAAGCAACACTTGAAGGCGCCGATGTAAAAGTTGGTGCAAAAGTTGGTACTGCTGGCCGCTTGTTCGGATCAGTAACTGACAAAGATGTTGCTCAAGCAGTTAAGAGTGCGATTGGTATTGATGTAGATCGTCATCGCATCAAGATGGCCGGACATATCAAAACTCTTGGTCGCCACAGCGTGAAAGTAACTTTGCTCTCAAATGTTGTTGCAACTGTAAATATCGAGGTTGTACCTGCTTAAGTAAAACGATTAGAAATTCAGGGCCTGCTCAATTGAGTGGGCCCTTTTTCTTCTTATACCCGGTCAGATTCCTGCCCAAATAGTGAGATAGAAAAATAAACCTCTGTCCACACCTACCTTTGTGGAAAGAAGCAGCCCCACCAGCACCGTTACCGTGAAATTGGGGTCTACTGCCCAGTACCTACTTTCCTATCCACAACTTCTCCCCTTCAAAATCGGAGTTATCCACAGTTACTCCCCCTCTTTTCGCACAGCCCAAATTGGGGTGTCGGTGATCATGCGTATCTTGCGCAGTACAACAATTACAGGCGGGAGGTTGCGTAAATGTCAGTCGCAGAATTACCCAACCGTTCTCCTGAGTTTGAACGGGTCCCACCGCATGATGTTGTAGCTGAGCAAGGTGTTCTCGGTGGAATGATGTTAAGTAAAGATGCAATCGCCGATGTTGTTGAACTTTTGCGTGGAAATGATTTTTACCGTCCAGCACATGAATTAATTTATGAAGCAATTTTAGATTTGTATAGTCGCGGCGAACCTGTTGATGCCGTAACTGTTTCTGCTGAGTTAACAAAACTTGGCGAAATTGGTCGCGTTGGTGGCGCACCTTATATGCACACACTTATTGCATCAGTGCCAACAGCGGCAAATGCTGGTTATTACGCGCGCATTGTGCGCGAGCGCGCAATCTTGCGCCGTTTAGTAGAAGCCGGCACAAAGATTGTCCAACTTGGTTTTGCAAGTGAAGGTGACGTTGATGATGTTGTTGATCAAGCACAAGCAGAGGTTTATGCAGTAACTGAGCGCCGTGCAAGTGAAGATTATCAACCATTAAATATTTTACTCGCCGCAACTCTTGATGAGATTGAAGCAATAGGTAATCGTGGAGGAACTTTAAACGGTGTACCTACCGGATTCAAAGATTTAGATGAATTAACAAATGGACTACATCCAGGAAATATGATTGTCATCGCTGCGCGTCCTGCTATTGGTAAATCAACTCTTGGACTAGATCTTGCACGCAACGCATCCATTAAAAATGGAATGGCCTCGGTGATCTTCTCACTTGAAATGGGTCGTAATGAAATTACCATGAGAATGCTTTCTGCTGAAGCTCGCGTACCTCTTCACAATATGCGCAGTGGAAAAATGAGTGATGATGAATGGGGTCGGTTGGCTAGGCGGATGGGTGAAATCTCTGATGCACCTTTATTTATTGATGATTCTCCTAACTTAACCTTGATGGAGATCCGTGCAAAAGCCCGCCGTTTGAAACAACGCCACGGTTTAAAATTAATTATTATTGATTACCTGCAACTTATGACCAGCGGAAAACGTGTTGAAAACCGCCAACAAGAAGTTTCTGAATTTTCAAGACAGTTGAAATTGTTAGCAAAAGAGTTAGATGTGCCGGTCGTGGCGATTTCCCAGTTAAATCGTTCTCCGGAACAAAGAGCGGATAAGAAGCCGATGCTCTCTGACCTTCGTGAATCTGGTTCTATTGAGCAGGATGCGGATATGGTTATTTTGCTACACCGTGAAGATCAATATGAGCGGGATAGCCCAAGACAAGGCGAAGCGGATTTAATTGTGGCTAAGCACCGAAATGGTCCGACCCGTACGGTAACTGTTGCTTTCCAAGGACATTTCTCGCGCTTTGTTGATATGGCTACCCAGAATTAATTAAGCGGATTGTGCGAGGCTTGTCTGGAT
>BJFZ01000083.1 GCA_014190175.1 Actinomycetes bacterium
GATAAGAAACCCGAGAGTTTGCTGCGCACAAGCGAACTACCAACTCTTGTTATTACTTCACCTATGGGAACATCACTTACTTTGAAATTTACTGAGCGGACAAAGTTTTATGAACCTTTTAGTGAAGTCAATTACTTTTACCTCGCTCGCTACAAAGCAGTTGCACAAGCCGGTGTGTATAGCTTTGTCATAACTTCAAAAGGCAAAGCCGGAATCACAGTTGCGGTAGGGGACAGAGAAGTTCGTGGTGAAGTTTCCAGAGGTGTAACACCAACGCAAACTCCAACACCATCGGCTAGTGCAACTCCAACACCATCGGCATCTTCAACTCCTTCTTCCACTCCAACACCGGCAGCATCTTCAACTCCATCTTCAACTCCATCTTCAACTCCAACACCATCAGCATCAAAAACTCAAACACCTGCAGCGAGTGCCACTGGATACACACTTGCGCAAGTCAAGGCGAATAACACAGCAGCAAATTGCTGGACGATCGTTGATGACAATGTTTATAACTTGACGACCTGGATTAATGGACATCCAGGTGGTGCAAATGCAATCTTGTCTTTATGTGGTGTTGATGGAACTAGCGCCTTTAAATCACAGCATGCCGGTCGCGCCATGCCGGCTGGACAATTAGATTCGTTAAAGATCGGCCCGCTGAAGTAGTTAGTAACTTTGTGACCTGGGCCCCATAGCTCCCTGAAATAGGCCCGAAATCGCTATCTGGAGTACTCACGCAGTAGAATTGGGCTGTTGTTTCCGGGGTCGATGTAATTTCGAACCGGCGGTTATAGTCCGCGACCCGATGCCAGCCAGGTATCGGTTGACTCAGTGAAATTCTGAGACCGACGGTTAAAGTCCGGATGAGAGGAACCAACAAAAGGTAGGCGTTTTTGCCTACCCTCTTTGTGCTTTCATGCACCCACCCCGGCGACTCGATATTTGAGTGGGGGTAGATATGGATTACACAGTTGCGATGCAACGTGCCATTGCCCTGTCCGAAAAAGGTTTAGGTAAGACTGCACCAAATCCAATCGTTGGTGCTGTGATTATTGATGATGCTGGAAATGTAATCGGCGAAGGTTTTCATGATCGAATGAATAGCAAAGATCATGCCGAAGTAGTTGCGATTGCTAATGCCACTCAGAACGGTAACAAAATTAAAGGCGCAACCATAGTTGTGACATTGGAACCTTGCAATCACAAAGGCAGTACGGGTCCGTGTACCCAAGCCATCATCGATGCTGGAATCTCAACTGTTGTATTTGCAGTTAATGATCCAAACCCAGTTGCATCAGGTGGAGCAGAAGTATTGCGAAATGCCGGAATCAAAGTTGTTGAAGGAGTTCTAAAAGAGGAAGCCGCTTACGTCAATCGCGCATGGCTAATTAAGATTAAAAAGAATCGACCATTTTTTACTTGGAAAGTTGCAACAACTCTTGATGCGAAAATTGCAGCCACTGATGGAACATCTAAATGGATTACAAATGAGACTTCGCGTGCTGATGTACAGCTATTGCGACGTCAGGCAGATGCAATTTTGGTTGGCACAAATACGGTAATTACAGATGATCCACATTTAATTCCACGTGGTGATTTTGCTGGATACTCCCATAATCCAATTCGGGTAATTTGCGGTGAACAAGATCTTCCAAAAGATGCTCAAGTATTTGATTCTGCTGCGCAGACTGTTGTTGTGAAATCAAAAGATTTAGATCTGTTAGTTCAAGAGTTAAATAAATTAGAAATTAATCAGGTATTTGTCGAAGCCGGACCGACCTTGGCCAGCGCGATGGTTGATCACTGCCTGATGGATGAACTTGTGATCTACCAAGCACCTTCATTATTGGGCTCTGGTAAACCATTTTTCACTTTTGATCACCCATCAACGATTAGCAATCAAATGTGCCTAGATCACATCAGTACCGTGGTTCTAGAGGGCGATGTTAAATCGGTCTATCGTATTAGGAATGGTGAATGATGTTTACTGGACTTGTGGCAGAGCTTGGAACCATCACCGCAATCAATAAAGGTGAGACCTCCGCGGTATTCACCATCAACGCACCAGTTCTGATTTCAGAGATTAAAGAGGGAGATTCAGTCGCCGTTAGCGGCGTCTGCCTAACAGCAACCTCGATTTCTGGCACAGAGTTCACCGCTGATGTAATGGTCCAAACTCTTGCTCTAACATCGCTTTCACAAGCGATTGTGGGTTCACCAGTTAATTTAGAACTTGCCGCGATGGTTAATTCGCGCATGGGTGGTCACATTGTCCAAGGCCATGTTGATGGAGTCGCAAAAGTAATTGGCTTAACCCCAGGGGAGAAGTGGGCGCAATTTGATGTTGAAGTACCGGCTCATTTAAGTAAATATATTGTGAATCAAGGTTCCATATCTCTTGATGGCGTCTCACTAACTGTTGGTGAAATAAATGACATCAACAACGTCCTCACTGTCTGGTTAATTCCAGAAACTTTGGAGCGAACAAATTTGTCTTCTGCAAAATCTGGTGATCTCGTCAATGTTGAAGTAGATGTCCTCGCCAAATATGTCGAGCGCCTTCTAGCCAAGAAGGATGTGAAGTGATGAGCGATTTTGCAGCCGCGCTAGCAGATTTTAAAAATGGGAAATTCTTAATTGTTACTGATGATGCTGATCGCGAAAATGAAGGCGATTTAATCTTGTTAGGAGCGGCTGCCTCAACTGAAAAAGTCGGCTTCATGGTTCGACATACCGCAGGTGTCATCTGCGGTGTGATCAATAACGAAATTGCTAAAAAACTTAAACTTCCAATGATGGTTGGCCGCAATGAAGATAGCCACGAGACTGCATTTACAGTTTCCGTTGATTTAATCGAAGGCCGTACAACTGGCATCAGTGCGCAGGAGCGCGCAAATACCTTGCGCGCCTTGGCTGATCCAAATGCAAAAGCTGCGCAATTCTTGCGCCCTGGTCACATCTTCCCGTTGGTAGCAATCGATGGAGGCGTACACGCAAGAGGCGGACATACTGAGGCTGGTGCTGCTTTATGTGAGCTAACCGATTCATATCCAGTCGCAGTTATTTCAGAGTTAGTAAATGATGACGGCTCAATGATGCGCGGTGCCTATCTAGATGAGTTTGCCAAAAAGCACTCGATCAAACAGATTTCAATTGCAGAGATCAAAGCACATGCAGAAAAGAAAGAATCAAATATCAAGATTGATTTTGAGTGGGCTAAATTGCCACTTGGAGAATACGAATGGAAGGTCACCACATTTACTTCACGAAGTGGAGTAGAGCATGCAGTATTAGCACTTGGGAATTTGCAACAGGAGAATCTCTTGAGTCGAATACATTCAGAGTGCTTAACCGGCGATGCCTTTGGCTCGTTGCGCTGTGATTGTGGCCCGCAATTAATGCAGGCTATCTATGAAATTGAAGAGCATGGCTCTGGGTTGATTATTTACTTGCGTGATCATGAAGGTCGGGGGATTGGTCTAGGGGAAAAGATTCGGGCCTATGCATTGCAAGATGCTGGACAAAATACTCTTGAGGCAAATATTTCACTTGGTCATGAAGTTGATGAGAGATCTTATGAAGATGCAATCTCAATCTTTGAAGCACTTGGTATTTCTGATGTTGAATTACTAACCAATAATCCAGAGAAGTTAGCCGCCTTTGAGGGATCAGGAATTAATCTCAATGAGCGCAAACTCCAAGTCGGCGTAAATGATTTCAATCGAAAGTATTTACAAAGCAAACGTGATCTAATGAGTCATACGTTAGGGGAGATCTAATGGCCGGTAATTCACCAGAAGTTCAAATTAAAGAATTGCCCAATTTAAAAGCTGTTGTAATCAGCGCCTCTTGGCATCCAGAGATTTGCCAATCCCTAGTAGATGGCGCAGTAAAGGGATTTAAGAGTGCTGGAATTTCAACTATTCAACACCGCAAAGTAGCTGGATCATTTGAACTTCCACTTGCCGCCCAACTCGCATTTGATTCTGGCTTGGATATTGCTGTAGTTGTCGGTCTTGTCTTGCGCGGAGAGACTCCACATTTTGATTACGTATGTCAGGGAGTGACATCAGGAATCATGCAAGTTTCATTAAGCAGATCTAAACCAATTGGGTTTGGCGTCTTGATGTGCGACACAATCGAACAAGCAAAAGCTCGTGCGGGATTCCCAGACAGTTTCGAAGACAAGGGATTTGACAGCGCTATCGCCGCATTAAGTATTTTGAGTTAATAAGTATCTTGAGTTAAGCCTTATAGCGTTTGTAAGAGTTATTGATCTCTTCCTCTGCCATCTCGTGTCCAACCCAATCTCCACCATGAACTGATTTATTTGGTTCAAGTGATTTGTAAACTTCGAAGAAGTGTTTTATTTCTTCTAATTCAAAAGTTGGTAGATCTTTAATATCAGTTAGGTAATCCTTACGAATATCACCAGCTGCGACTCAAAGCAGTTTGCAATTTCGTAGGATTTTCTTACATACCAAACTCAATTAGCGAAAATCTCCAATAAGGCACGGTTAGTCGCGTGGGGCCATTTGCATTTACTACTTCTTTTTATAACCTGCTGGGCAGACGGGCTTAACGCCAACTACCTTCTTAGTAACTTTGCCCTTCACGCAGGAAATAGTGACCCGTGTGGTGACTGACTTTGCACTCGCTTTTACCGGAGCAACGACGGCTGTGCTGACTTGGGCTGGTTCGCTTGGCGCCACGGAAACGGGCGATTGAAACCGAATTCGGATTGTAGTGGTTGAGTAATGGTACCCATAACCTCGAATCTCGACGGTATCTGAAGCTGAAAAATATTTTGTGGAGTAAGTGGCAGTTTGAGGTGTGCCATCGCTTGAAATGACTTCGATAATCACTTCATTCATACTCTTAGGCTCCAACTTGAAGACCTTTCGGATCATGTCTCCGCGAATGCTTGCCTCAACCCAGCCCGTTATGAGATCACCAAAGATATCGAAGTGCGTGCCGGTCGAGACTACTTGAATCATTTTCGTTGCAGGATCAACCGTGACGCGAGATTCACATCCACCGTTCTG
>BJFZ01000084.1:0-3219 GCA_014190175.1 Actinomycetes bacterium
TTCTGTGCGGCATAGACGACACAGCCTTTTAAACTCAACTCGGCCTGAACAGAAGAAACATAGACAATTCTGCCTCTACCTATCTTTCGCATTTGTATGATGGCTTCTTGGGAGCAGTACATAGATCCAATAAAGTTGACATCAATTACCTGGCGCATTTGTGAATCAGACATTTCAATAAAGTCTGTGTACAACCCTACGCCTGCTGCCGTGACTAAAATTGAGCATGAACCTAATTTTGCTTCCATTTTGTGGAACGAATTGCGCACATCCTTTTGTCTAGAAATATCACAAATATCTGTTTCAAGCGATAGATTTGACTTATCAGCTATTAGTTTCATCTCAGACAAACCTTCGGCATTGGAGTCAACTCCCCAGACCTGCGCACCCGAAGCTGCAAGATCTAGCGAAATTGCCTTTCCCATACCAGAGGCGGCGCCAGTTACAAATGCAACTTGATTTGCAAACTCTTTCATTATTTTAGGTGCGCTTCCTACTCTAGTTGAACTTAATGCTAATCTAATTGAGAAAAATAGCAAGAGAATGACTCAAAAAATCAATATTGGTATTCCTACTAAATTTGTTTGTAGTTTTACTAGCTCCCATCGCCCAAAATTCGGCCAAATAAGCAGATCACGATTAGCCCCTGCTAATACAGTATTTGTGGGTGCTGCAACATATGTTCCTTCTATATCTTCAACCAAAATTTGTAAATCTCCGTTGTTCCAGAGATAAATTACGTCTGGTCTATAACAACTTATTATCAAAGCACCTGATACTGTGACAGTTACTCCATCAGGCACTGCTTCCATTTCCCAAAGCACTTTACTGTTTCCAGCAGAATTATCATCATTAATTACAACAGAATGCAGACGACCTGGGGTACTCTCTAAAACAAAGAGTTCTTTTCCATCGACACTGAGTGCGATTCCATTTGGGAAATTAGGGAAATTATTGCTCCAAATGCTCGCCTTGCCCTGCGTATCTACTCTAATTAACAAACCATTTGATTTTTTCCAATCTCCCGAATCAGAAAAAACATAAGAACCATCTGAAAGAAAGCATCCCCAATTTGGTACATTAAGAGGTTGACCATTAACTTGATTACAAAATACTGTCCAAGAATTACTCTTAAGATCAACATTCCAAACAGTTTTAGCCGCGGCATCACATACAAGTAAATTGCCGTTTTTTCGAATGGACAAACCCAACAAGATGCCGGCTGCACTACTTTGTGCCACTACAGAAAACTCTCCATCTAGAGTCACTCTATAGATCTTTCCCGACTCACTCCCTAAGTAAATCTCACCCTGTAAGCCAACACACAATCCTTCTGCATGATCAATTCCTGAGGCAAGAGTTTTTATCTCACTGTGGTTAAAAAGCGCAGACATTTCTAGCGACCTATTGAGCCTGGCCAAGTACCCAAACCTTGCGTCACATCTTTTAGTAGCCACAGTTGTCCGCCCATGCTTGGATCGGCTGAGTTGGCAAGGATTCCTGCATCAGTCATGTATAGATTTGTTCCTGAAAAGACACAGTTAGTAGGTATTACTCCGATTTTCATGAACTGATCATAACTTCCATCTCTGTTTATTACATCTATGCCGCCGCCATTGACTGTCGTCACAAATAAGCGTCCGTCAGCGGCAACTGCCATGCCATCTGCGACTGGTTTTTCTCCAGGTAGTTTGCAAATATCTTGAATTTCTAAAGTGGCTGGATTGAGTCTACGCACCATTCCAGTGTAGGACTCTGCCCAAACAACGCTGCCATCAGACTCAATGGCAATTCCATTTGGAAAAGTTGGCGGAGAAAGTTCGGCAAGAAGTCGACCAGTTCCATCAGGCGATAACTCAAAGAGATAAGAAGGCTGCGGATCTTCCGGTCTGTATGTTCCGGGATCTGTGAAATATAGTTTTCCATTTTTTCCAAAAACTAAATCGTTTGGACCGTTAAAATTTACCCCATCTATTTGAGTGCAAATAATCTCGGCTTTAGCGCCCTCTTTCGCGATCACTTGGATTGATGGCGTCACCATTTCATCTGCGCGCCAGGGTCCGGTTGTTCCACCATTTTGGCAGACATACATTTCTCCAGTACCGCCCACAACGCAGCTATTTGGGCCGCCTGCAGTGTAGGAGTAACGTGAAACGCCTTTACCGCGCTCCCAAACGCTGACTTGGCTTCGATAAGTTTCAACAAAACACACACGGCCGTCTGGAAGCACTGCCGGACCTTCGGCCCACCCCAATCCCTGCGCCAGAAGTTCCAGTTCGTTTTTCATTTTCTTCTCCTTTTTATTTAACTGCACCTGCAGTTATACCTTGCACAATATGTTTTTGAATAGCTAAAGAGGCAGCGAGAAGTGGCACTAATGTGACAACCCCAACGGTTGCCGCAACGTTCCAGTCAATCGGTCTTTGTGCGCTAATTAATCCGGCATCTGCAATTGGCACGGTTTTCAACGCCTCTGAATCGATTACATACATACCAACTAAAAATTCATTCCAAATAAATATAGCGGCAAAAATTCCAGCTACAACTATGCCGGGCCGAACTAATGGGATGAGGACTTGAAGTAACGTCCTCCATTTGTTTGCACCATCAATTTCGGCGGCCTCATCAATTTCAGTTGGAATTTCATCAAAAAAGCCAATGAGAATCCAAATAACCAGCGGTAGAGAAAATGCAACATATGGAATAATTAAACCAATTCGAGTGTTGGCTACGTGAAGAAAACGCATGCTCAAGAGAATTGGTACTGCGACAGCAACTGGCGGCATAAATCGCAGGCTAAGGATTGTTGTTGCGATTCGTTCAGATCCTTTTATTTTTAGACGCGAAAGTACAAAAGCAGCAGGAGTTCCGATTATTAGTGAAATAATCACCACAATAGATGTGATAATTAGTGTGTTTATCGTACTTGAAATATAACTTCTACTAACCAGGACTTCCTTATAATTCTCTAATACAACCGACCACTCGATTTTCAAAGTAGGGGGAACGTCTCCAATATCAATTCTCCGTTTAGTCGAAAGTAAGAATAAATAGGCTATTGGAAATATCCCAACTATTGCAATCACAATTAAAGTCAAATATGAGATTGATCGGTTAGCAACTCTAATCAAAGATGCCATTTAATGTGATCTCCTAACTGGAATCCATTTGAGAAGTAATGTGAAACCTATAGTTGCCATAATAACCATTATGTATGAA
>BJFZ01000084.1:3229-5039 GCA_014190175.1 Actinomycetes bacterium
AAGGTTGTAGTTGCTCGACCTGGTCCTCCAAAAGTTAACCCATAAACTCAATCGAAAGTTCGAAATGAATCAATACCCCTGAAGATAGCTGCAAAGACGACTGCCGATGAAACTAATGGCAAAGTGATGTAACGGATCACCTTTAAAGGCGACGCACCATCGACACGTGCAGACTCAAAAACATCGATTGGTAATGCTTGATACCGCGCAAATACCACTACGAAAATGAATGGAGTCCACTGCCAAATATCAACGAATATTAAGGTCCATAGCGTCCATTTAGGATCGGCCAACCAAATAGGGGGGTTATCAATGCCGATTAGTCCAATGAACCAATTCAATAAGCCCCATTGAGGGTTCAAAAGAGCTCGCCACATCAGTCCGACTACAACTGGATTCAATATCATAGGCGTAATCAAAATTGCTCTTACGAATTTTGAGCCTTTGAGTTTCTGTCCGAAAAAAATCGCAAGAGAAACACCTGCAATGACTTCAACTATCAGCGCTACTCCCACCATAAGAGCGGTGACCACGATAGAACTCCAGAAAACTTTATCCGACAGAATTTCCTTATAATTGCCAAGTCCTAGAAAATTCCACTTACCTGCGACCCTATCAAACTCAAAAAAGGAAATTCCAAGGCTATAGAGCAAAGGGAAGACTGAAAAGACTGCTAAATAAAGCAATGCTGGGCCGATTAAGGTCTTTGTTTCATGCCTCAAAAGGAAGCTTTCTGATTTTGTAGTTTTACTCATCTCTCTACCTTCAATTAAAACTAATTAACGGGCTCCCTAAGTATAGGGAGCCCGTTAATTAACTTATTTTTTTATGCTAGATGCCCTGCACGCTTTAATATTTTTTCCCATGAAGCCTGAGCATTTGCACAGGCTTGCTTTGCTGTTTGGCTGCCAATAATCGCTAAGTTGAATTCTCTAGCAGCTTCACCGACTAGCTCAAAGCATTCTGGAATTAATGCGACATCTAACATCTTTGCATTTTCCATTGCCTGTCCCGCCACTTTCAAATAAGGATACTTCTTATTTAGAGCGGCGTTAGCATATGTGCTTCGACGATTTGGATCTGTCTGATAATTATCAAACTGATAACTATCGAAGGCAGCTCCAGTGATGTACTGCATTACCATCCATGCAGCATCTTTACGCTTCTGAGGAAGGTTCTTCGGAATTCCGAGTCCCCAACCTCCACGAATAGGCCGACCAGAAGTATTAGCGTCTCCCGGAATTTGAGCTGCACCGATTTTTGAGGCAACTTTTGATGTTGCAGTGTTAAAAGCTGATCCTGCAATTGTTGACCAACACAACATCAGCGCAACATCTCCGCGAGAGAATGCATCGACAGACTCAGTAAAGCCGAATGAGCCAACGCCCTTCGGTGAGACTTCAGCACAATCAATCATATGCTGAACTGAGCGAACCGCAGTTGCACCAGATAGGTTTGGCTTATAGTTCTTCGCACCAGGAGTTCCAGACATTAACTTTCCGCCCATTGATGCAAAGCGTGCATACCAGTCAACTAAAATCAATGAAACGTCGTTTCCACCGATCATTGATGTTCCAGATACGCTGCCTACATTTAGTTTGCGTGCAGCATCGATGTAATCATCCCAATTTTTAGGAACAGCAATTCCCGCTGCACTTAAAAGATCTTTACGGTAGAACATGATTACCGAGCCAGAGTGAACGCCTGGAATTAGATAAACATCTTTGCCGCCGACTTTATTATTTGCAACATCATAACGACTTGTATAATCAAGTTGACCTTCAGGTAAGTCTGCCGGATAGTTATATGT
>BJFZ01000085.1 GCA_014190175.1 Actinomycetes bacterium
AATAGCACAAACTGGGTCTAAGACTCGCGACATTACTAAATGGTCTACTGATCTAACCAACAATTGTGCATTTTGCGAGTGCATCCTCGTTAATCTCAACACCGAGACCAGGTGATGTTGGCAAGATTATTTTGCCCTGATCAAACTTAAACAAATAATCGCTATGTAAAATCCGCTGCAGGGGTGAGTACATCTCTTCTGGCGTTAGAGGGGGAAAAATAAGAGCAACCTCCATCATCCGACAACTTGGAATAGTTGCAGCAACTTGTAAAGATGCCGCTAAATCTGGGCCGTTGGTGCCATGTAGAATGCAGTCAATATTGAAAGCCTGTGCCAGCGCTCCAACCAACCGAGTTGGCCAGATGCCTCCAGCAATACAAACATCAGGCTGAATGATGTCAACTGCTCTAGTGGAGATATATTCGAGAAATATTGATAAGTCAGATGTCCACTCACCACCGGTGATAGGTAAATCGACCTCCTTTGTCAGCCGCCGATAGGACTCTAGATCGTCTTGTGCAAATGGCTCCTCCAACCAAGTTACATCTAATTCTTGGAATCTCATGGCAACATCATGTGCTTCTTTATAAGTCCAAACCCATCCGGGGTAATGAGCAGTACGGTCAATCATCAACTCTATTTTGTCGCGACCACCAACTGATTCGCGAATTTTTCTTACTACTTCGATGTCATCTAATGGATTTTGCCGCCAGCTACGGAACTTAAACTTTTGATGCCCCATTGAGTAATAGAGGGCAATTTGCTCTGCCTGTTGATCGGGTGACAGGTGCGACTGATCATCTTTACCTGGCCACACGCAAGTAAGGTAATAATCCATCGATTCTTTTGTTGAGCCTAGAAGATTGCGAACGGGCACTCCCGCTACTTTGCCAGAGATATCCCACAATGCATTTTCTAAACTAGCAGATCCTTTAAGAAGGCCCGCATCAAGAATTTCAACAATGTTTCGAGGATCTTTACCAATTAAAGCTGGTCCTATTTCTTTGATGAGCGCTTCATTGTTAACATCACAAAATCCATACCCAGTAACTCCTTCGTCAGTAAATATCTGGGTGATGCGAATGCGTGTGTAACGATAATCAGCCAAATGGGATGGTTCCATCTCATAGATGGCACTTTTGATCTCAGTAATTTTCATCATTACTTTTCTTGAGCGACGGCAATTTTCCCGAGTGTTGCACTTTGGTAAGCAAGTTCTAAGGCTTCCACTGTCAATGCACCAAGCTCACCGGGCGCTCGATTAGCTTGCAGATTACCTAGCGCGACATCAACTAACGCGTTCGCAGCGGCGAAATTATCTACTGCTCCAGCGCTAGGAGCCAGTTTCAAATTTATCTCTGTTCCATCGACATACCAAAAATACACACACTCACGATGGAGATCAATTAAGAATTGTCCTTGATCTCCAATGGCTCTTACCTGTAATTCGTCCTTGTTCTGCCATGCGCCCATGTGGCTAGATCCACCCGAGAGTGTGCCGATGGCGCCATTAGAAAACTTATAGGAAATTGCGTCATGGAGTTCTACAGGCGCATTCAGTGGCGAACTCATAAATGCAAAAGCTTCAGAGACTCGTTGCGGTTGAAGCCGAAAAGCTAATCCAAGAGCATGTGACAACTGAGCCTGTCCATAGCCTCCTCCAGAATTAACTGGATTCGTCCATGTATTTTGCTCCGGAATTTGCTCGGTAGAAGCCCCTGGATAAGGGCCGAGGTTGGCCAATAATTCACGGGTTTGTGTGGACATTTGAATACTCATTTGTTCGAGTTCGCCGATGCCCTTACGTTGGAGCTGTTCATAGGCTTGCTGAACCATTGGCATGTAATTCCAGCTATACCCTATAAGAAGTTCTCGGTCCACTTGATTTGCGATTTGTACTAGATCCCAACTCTGTACCGAGGAGATTGTCATTGGTTTTTCGCATAATACATGTGCGCCTGATCGCAAGGCTGCAGATGCATGCTCATGATGAAGGTTGGGCGGTGAAGCGACGATGATTACATCCAACTCTTGGTTAACTACATCTAAATAATCCTCAGAAGCAATACTTACATCAAATTCCTCTTTCAGTTTGCTAAGTAAATGATCCCCTTTTCTGCAAATTGCGACTAATTCAACTTCATTTCGTTTTTTAAGTGTGGGTAAATGTGCAACTGTCGCCCAAGAGCCAGCACCTATAACACCTGCTCGAATCTTCCTCATTCTATTGAATTCTTCATTTTAAGATGCCAAACCTCGGGGACATTTATCAAGCCTCCGTTTTCACCATCAGCATTCTTAATGACATGTACAAAGGATGCATTCCACCTATGCTCAACATCGAAAGTAGCCATTTTTTTTAAAACCGTCTCTACATCTGGTTCGCATTCTGCATAGCCCACAGCGAGCTCTCCCAACCTAAATAGTGAGTAATTTCTAAAGCCAGCAGCTGCAACAGCTGCCTCCATTTCTGGCCAAATATCATCGTGTCTTTGGTCGTACTCTGCTCCAGTATCTTTAATCAAATGAATAAGAAAACATAGTCTTTCCATCAACTAAGTTCTATCGCGAGATGCGTTATGAAGTTCTCCCCAGATGATTGCGCCCATAAGGACGCAACCTTTCACAGGCAGTTGCCAATAAGAAGGTACTCCGATTAAGACTAATCCATTAGCTAAAATCGCAAGAACAACTATCGCTAAGAAAGTTCCAAAGAGTCTTCCTTTGCCACCACTAAGACTTGTTCCCCCAAGTATTACAGCGGTTATCATGTCAAGCTCTGCTCCGATATTTGCGCTTGGCTCAGCTTGGCCGGTACGAGTTACCGTGATAAATCCGGCTAATGCGGCGGTGGTACCAGAGAATGTGTAAAAAATCAGAGTCCATCGATTCACAAGAATTCCAGCTAATCGAGCGGCTCTCGAGTTTGATCCAATAGCGTAAACATATCTCCCAAAGTGTGTTCGAGGCATTATAAATCCCACACTTAAAAACAAAATAACAAAGACCAAAACTGTCAGAGGGATACCGAACAAGGAATCAGTACCAATAGATAAAAAAGCAGGATTTGAAATAACCTCAGCATTTCCGCCACTGATGATATATGCCAAGCCTCTAACAATGGAAAGCATCGCTAGAGTTGCTATTAAAGGGTTAATTCGGAGATAACCGATAACAAAGCCATTAAGCAACCCAATAATGCATCCAAGAATAAGGGCTAACATTGCGCCAATCACTGTCGACTGTCCTTGATTGACTAGAAATGCCGCCAACATTCCAGAAGCTGCCATCACTGAACCAACTGAAAGGTCAAAACCACCAGAAATAATTACAATTGTTGCGCCGACAGACCCGATACCAATTATGACCATTGCCCGACCAATATTGGAAAAATTAGTCGCGTTCAAAAAATATGGAGATACATTCGAAAAGATTATTAGCTCTATAATTAAGGCAACTAAAAGACCGAGGCCCGTTGGACCTAAAAATTTCTTAATCGTCCTCGTACCATCACTTGTTCTACCGAATTTTTTCACTATTGAGAAATTTGTCTTCACAATATTTCCTCACCGCTCAAAGCCCTTTGCATAATTGACATTAAATCAGAAATCTTAGAATCTGCAGGCCTAATTTCAGCTCTAATCTGTCCCTCTCTCATCGCAATTATGCGATCACATACTGCTATCAAATCTGTAAATCTGTGGCTAATAAAGATTACTGATATACCTTTTTTTTTCAAGTTTTTAACTAGCTTCAACAAGAGGTGAATTTTTGTATTTGATAGTGCTGCTGTTGGTTCATCCATAAGCAAGAGTTTTGGAGAAAACTGAAGAGCCCTTGCTACCGAAACAAGTTGCCTCTGTCCACCCGACATTGAACCCACCAGTTGATCAGGGGCGATATCGGCTCCTAGTTCTGCCAGAGCAGCTCTAGCCTCTTGCATCATGCCATTGCGATCCAGCCACCGACCAATGCCAATTTTTCTTGAAGTTTCTCTACCGAGGAAAATATTAGAAGCCGCATCAAGGTCATTGCATAAGGCAAGATCTTGATAAATAATTTCTATTCCAGCCGCACGGGCATCTTGTGGATTTCTAAATGTCACCGGAGCGCCATTAAAAAAGATTTCTCCGCCTGAGGGTGCATATACTCCAGCAAGAATTTTAACAAGTGTGGATTTACCTGCCCCGTTGTCCCCAATCAATCCTAAGGATTCATTGGGGTCAACGTGGAAGTCGATTGAATTTAAGACGCTAACACTCCCAAAATTTTTTGAGAGGTTAGCGGTCCTAAGTATTGGATTTTCTGTCACTTATAATAAGTACCAATTGTTTCATGATCTAAGAATATGTGCTCCATATGTATCTCATTTGGAACAGCCTTCCCAGCCATTACATCTAGAGCAACGCTGACTAAGTAGTCACCATATTTCTCAGGAAAATAAGCCACGCAGCCTAAGTACCTGTTTTCTGCTGCAGGAGCAAGCTTCACGTTTGCGATACCGACGGTATCGCATCCTTGACCAATAGCCATTCCGTCTCTTTTGGAGGCGACAAATGCTTTAGCCATACCGCTTGCTCGTTCATCGTCTATGGTGACTGAGAGAATATGTGTAGCTTCTGGGTGCGCGGTCAGCCAATCTGTTGTTACGGTGATGGCTTGGTCTGCAGTTCCAGCAGCCAAACGCATACGGTTTATTCGATCAGAAGGCAACGCACCGCATACCTCTTGTATCCCATCAGCAAAGCCAGTTAATCGGAAATCTGCAGCTTCGCCCTCTTCCAGATTCTCGCCCATAAATACCCAAACATCCTTACAGCCCCACTCTGCCTTTGCATATTCTCCTGCTGCTTTTCCTCCGACTACTCCGGAGGAATAGTTATTAGCGCCGAAGAAAATTGCATTTGGATGCGAAACATCAATGGAGACTGCTGGAATCTTGGCTTTGTCAAAAATAGCCATAATCGCTGTAGCTACAGAACCTTGCCAATTTCCAGCAATTACAAAATCAG
>BJFZ01000086.1 GCA_014190175.1 Actinomycetes bacterium
CCCCTTACACGCTTTCCAAGCGTGCGCACTCGGCCGCTATGCGAATCCTCCTGGCACAACCTTCACTTGGCCCCCCCCTTCGGGAAGCCATGGGTAACGATACTTAAGAAAAGAGCACTTTCGATCCTTCCGTATGCTTAGCCCCAGATCTCCCGCATGGCGTTATCGTGCTGAACTCCCCCAGGGCTGGAAGGCAGCAAGGGTAGGTACGCTCTAATGGGTGTGCGGGGGGTCCTAACAGTTCCGAACGGTTCCTAACAAGTTAAGGTCTGCAACGTGTCATTAGCTCTTTATCGCAAATACCGGCCCGCTCAATTTAGTGAGGTGATCGGTCAAGATCATGTCACTGTACCACTTGGTAATGCGCTGACTTCTGGAAAAATTCACCACGCATATTTATTTTCAGGACCGCGTGGTTGCGGAAAAACTTCCAGTGCGCGAATTATGGCGCGAAGTTTAAATTGCGAAAAAGGTCCAACCGCAATTCCATGCGCAGTTTGCCAATCATGTATTGATCTTGCACCTTTGGGTCCAGGCTCACTCGATGTAATTGAATTAGATGCTGCAACTCATGGATTAGTAGATGATGCTCGTGATTTACGTGACAAAGCTTTTTATGCACCCGTTCATAGCCGATACAAAATTTACATAATTGATGAGGCACACCAACTTGGACCTGGCGCTGCAAATGCGTTATTAAAAGTTGTCGAAGAGCCACCTCCACATGTTTTATTTATTTTTGCAACTACTGAGCCAGATAAATTGATCTCTACAATCCGTTCGCGTACTCATCATTATCCATTTCGGTTAGTTCCACCCGCTTTACTAACCACACACTTGGAATCAATTTGTAAATCAGAAGGTGTGCCAGTTTCAAAAGGAGTTTTGCCATTAGTTGTTCGCGCAAGTGGTGGTTCTGTGCGCGATTCACTTTCAATTCTTGGACAGTTGCTCGCAGGAGCTGGCAGCGATGGCGTTACTTATGAGATTGCGTTGCACTTGCTTGGTTTTACTGATGGAGCACTACTTGATGATGCAATAGATGCAATTGCAGCGCGCGATGGTGCTGCATTATTTCAAAGTATTGATCGAGTAATTGAAGCCGGACATGACCCAAGGAGATTTGCCCAAGATTTGTTAGAAAGAATTAGAGATTTACTTGTACTTGCATCAGTGCCTGATAGTGCGCATTCGATTTTTAAACAGATGCCAACCGATCAATTAGATCGCATGCAAGCGCAAGCAACACGAATTGGTTCGGCAAATTTGACTCACTCGGCGCAAGTTATAAGTGAAGGCTTGACGCAAATGCGTGGTGCCACTGCTCCAAGGTTGACTTTGGAATTTACTGCTGCACGCATACTTTTGCCAGAAAACAGTGATGCCGGTGTAATCGCACGTATCGAACGGTTAGAACGAGTCGGATCAATTGCTTCGCTTCCTGCAAGTTCACCAACACCAGCGAAGGCAGTACAACCAGTGCGAGTTGAATCGGTCAAAGAAGAAGTTAAGTCGATCACAAAAGTTGAACCAGTTGCTGAAAAAGAAGTTCCAGCTGCTGCTCCAAAAAAATCTGTTGCGGCCCAACCAGTTGCGGGTATGGATTTAGTTGGATTGAGAAGATTATGGCCAGAAGTAATTGAAAATGTTAAGGGCCGGCGCCGGTTAACTTGGTCGTTATTGAGTGCTAGCGCACAGATCTCAGCAATTGATGATCGGGCTATAAGTATTGCAATGGTTAATGTAGGCGCGCGCGATTCATTTTTGAGATCTAACAGCGACGTTATTTTGCATGATGCTTTTGTTGAGATTACAGGTGTTGATCGCACAATAGAGGTAATTATCGATCCATCTATAGATCCTGGCTCAGTTGCCAAAGAAGTTGCAGAAAGTGCAGAGACAATTGAAAACTCCAAAGATGTAAATGAATTACAAGGTGCTGCTTTACTTGCACGTGAGTTAGGTGCAAAAGTTATCGGCGAGTATCCAAGTAAGTGATGGGCATAGGACATAAGGTTTAACTATGTATGAAGGTGCGATTCAAAATCTGATTGACGAACTCGGGCGCTTGCCTGGCGTTGGTCCAAAGAGTGCGCAAAGAATTGCATTCCATATTTTACAAACTGAAAATACTGATATCACTCGGCTAGTTGAATCGATTAGAGAAGTTAAAGAAAAAGTTATTTTTTGTGCTACATGCGGCAATGTTGCTGAGGAAGAGCAGTGTCGTATCTGCCGTGATCCTCGTCGTGATCCAACTGCAATCTGCGTAGTTGAAGAGAGTAAAGATGTTCAAGCAATTGAAAAGACGCGCGAATTTCGCGGCAAGTATCACGTCCTTGGTGGAGCGATTAGTCCGATCGAGGGTATTGGCCCAGAGAATTTACGGATTCGCGAATTAATGGTTCGTTTGGCCGATGGAGTAGTAACCGAAGTTATCTTGGCAACTGATCCAAACCTGGAAGGAGAGGCCACTGCTACCTATTTGGCGCGATTACTCAAACCCATTGGGTTGACGGTAACTCGATTAGCTAGTGGACTTCCGGTTGGTGGAGATCTGGAATATGCCGATGAAGTTACGCTTGGACGGGCATTTGAGGGCCGCCGGAAGTTAGATATCTAGTAAAGTTCACATATTGAGATTTTAGGCGTCTTAAATACTGAGATATATTCGCTTGAAGGTAAAGCTCTCTGTCATTGTTAACGCATGGGTTTAATCGTTCAAAAATATGGAGGCTCCTCAGTAGCAGATGCTGCTGGAATGAAGCGGGTGGCTGCCCGGATTGTGGCTAGTAAGCGGGCCGGCCATGATGTAGTTGTTGTTGTAAGTGCGATGGGCGACACGACTGATGAGTTAATTGATTTAGCTAAACAGATTACGCCGATGCCTAATGGACGTGAATTGGATATGTTGCTTACATCTGGTGAGCGAATTTCAATGGCGCTACTTGCAATGGCGATTGGAAATTTAGGGGCAGAGGCTCGTTCCTTTACCGGAAGTCAAGCAGGAGTAATTACTGATTCAGTTCATGGGCGTGCCCGCATTATTGATGTAACACCGGGGCGAATTGTTGATGCGTTAAAAGAAGGCGCAATTGCAATTGTGGCTGGCTTTCAAGGAATTAGCCAAGATACAAAAGATGTAACAACTCTCGGACGTGGTGGATCAGATACGACTGCTGTTGCGCTCGCCGCAGCGCTAGAGGCTGATGTTTGTGAAATTTATACAGATGTCGATGGCGTATTTTCAGCTGATCCACGAATCGTGCCGAGTGCACGTAAATTAAAAAGCATTACATATGACGAGATGTTAGAGATGGCTGCGAGTGGTGCAAAAGTTTTACATCTTCGTTGCGTCGAGTACGCACGTCGATTTGATTTACCAATTCATGTGCGTTCATCTTTTAGTAGTAATGAAGGAACTTGGGTAGTTAAAGACCGACCAGAAGGAGATAGCGATATGGAACAAGCAATAATCTCAGGAATTGCTCATGATCGAAGTGAAGCGAAGGTGACCATCGTTGGAGTGCCTGATCGCACCGGAGTTGCCGCGCGCATTTTTCAGGCGATCGCTGATGTTGATATAAACATCGACATGATTGTCCAAAATGTTTCTGCCGCCGCAACTGGCTTAACTGATATCTCATTTACTTTGCCAAAGAGTGAAGGACAAAATGCAATTGCGGTGTTACAAAAAATTCAAGGTGAAGTTGGCTTTGCATCAATTCAATATGATGATCAAGTTGGAAAAATCTCATTAATCGGTGCTGGAATGCGTTCTCATCCTGGAGTTACTGCAGCATTTTTTGCGGCGATGGCAGATGCTGGCGTTAATATTGAAATGATCGCGACATCTGAGATCCGCATTTCGATCATTTGTCGTGAAAGCGACTTAGATAAAGCTGTTCGTTCGGCACATACAGCCTTTGCACTTGATGATGACCAAGAAGCAGTTGTTCATGGTGGTTCTGGACGATGAAACCAACTCTTGCAGTTGTTGGTGCAACTGGCGCAGTCGGCACAGTGATGTTAGATATTTTGAGTAAACGCGAAAATGTATGGGGCGAAATTAGATTAATTGCCTCTACTCGTAGTGCCGGAAAGAAATTAAGTTGTCGCGGAGAAGAGTTAACAGTTGTTGCATTAACTCCTGAAGCATTTGATGGTGTTGATGTAGCAATGTTTGATGTTCCTGACGAAGTTTCTGCTGAGTGGGGACCAATAGCTGCAGCGCGTGGGGCTGTTGTTGTAGACAACTCAGGAGCATTTCGAATGGATCCTGAAGTCCCCTTAGTTGTACCTGAAGTAAATCCAGAACAAACCAAAAATCGACCAAAGGGAATAATTTCAAATCCAAATTGCACAACACTTTCGATGATTGTGGCTATTGGAGCGCTCAACAAAGAGTACGGAATAAAAGAATTAGTAGTGGCTTCTTATCAAGCAGCGTCTGGAGCTGGACAATCAGGAATTGATATCTTGCATGCGCAAATCTCTGAAGTGACTGGAAAAGATTTGGGTTCAGTATCTTCAGATGTGCGAGGAAGTGTAAAAGATAACGGTCCATTTCCAGCACCTCTTGCCCTTAATGTAATTCCGTGGGCTGGCTCACTTAAAGAAGCCGGATACACATCGGAAGAGTTAAAAGTCCGCAATGAATCACGCAAAATCCTAGGGATGAAAGATCTAAAGGTTTCAACAACTTGCGTGCGAGTCCCGGTAATCACAACTCACTCACTTGCAGTTCATGCTATTTTTGAAAAAACTGTAACACGTGAAGGTGCCCAAAAAATTCTAGCAAGTGCACCTGGAGTTAAATTAGTTGATGAACCTGAGAAACACATATTCCCGACTCCGATTGATGTAGTTGGCACAGACCCAACGTGGGTTGGTCGAGTGCGCGCAAGCCTTGACGATCCATACGCATTAGATTTATTTTTGTGTGGAGATAATCTGCGCAAGGGCGCAGCACTTAATACCGCACAAATTGCCGA
>BJFZ01000087.1 GCA_014190175.1 Actinomycetes bacterium
GCAGGTTGCGGCAGGTTGTCTGTTTCATGATTTACTCCTTTAGATATGAAAAAGTCTGGCAAATTATAGTCAACTTGGGCACGGGCGGATTGCGCTGGCGAAAAAACATACTTCGCCATGCACCCCCACGCATGCACTGCCCGCCGCCCGCCAAAAAACCAATCGGTAAATACCTTTCGCAACCACAGATATTTCTGCAACCGCAGTTAGTGTGGGATTGACACGCCCTCCCTCATTTGTGAACATCGTGGTGCTGCATAGTTGAAGTAGCATTTTTGGGAACCTAATCCCACGTCTGTCAATCACTAAGCAAAAGGAATTCCCCAATTCGAGCAACTTCTATCGTAATTTTCGAATCCGCTACAATTGCGTAATGAAAACACTTTTGCCTGCAATCCGCAAAATCATTAAGGGTGAACAATGAAGAAACAGCCACGGGTTGCATCTCTATTTTCAGGATGTGGCGGAATGGATCTTGGATTTCAGCAGGCTGGGTACAAGCTTGTTTGGGCAAATGATTTTGAACCTCCTGCCTGTGACACTTATAAAAGAAATCTTGGTCACCATATTGTATGCGATGACATCTGTAGAGTTGAACTAACATCAATCCCAGACATTGACATCATGATTGGAGGCTTTCCATGCCAAGACTTCTCAATGATCTGGCAGCGAGGCGGAATCACTACAAACCGCGGCAATCTCTATCGCTACTTTGTTGAAGCCGTTAAATTAACAACTCCAAAGGTATTTGTCGCCGAAAATGTAAAAGGCCTGCTTACAGCCAACAAAGGTGAAGCAGTGCGCCAAATAGCAAAAGACTTTGCGGAACTCGGGTATATCGTGGATGTGGATTTGTATAATTTTGCAGAATACGGAGTGCCGCAGCTACGAGAAAGAGTCTTTATCATTGGTGTTCGCGCTGACGTCGACTGGACGTTTACCCGGCCAGAGCCAACTAATGGCCCCGCAAATTATGTAACTGCTTCACAAGCTTTAGAAGGGGTGACACGAATTGCCCACAATAACGAGCATCAAAATATTGCGGACAAGACTAAGAGAATGCTCGCGCTTATACCTGAAGGTGGCAATTTCACTAACATCCCCAAAACCCATGAACTTTATGTAAAGGGAATGATTAGCCATGTCTACCGCCGCCTACATCGGCATAAACCCTCAACTACAATCATAGCTGGGGGCGGAGGTGGAACCTGGGGTTACCACTACGAGGAACCTCGGTCATTAACGAACCGGGAAAGGGCCCGCCTCTTTGGATATCCTGATGATTTTATTTTTGAGGGAACAATTACTCAGGTCCGCAAGCAAATTGGAAACTCAGTGCCACCTCCAGCAGCAACTTTATTAGCTGCACATCTGATGCCTGCGTTTTCGGCAAAATTACTCGCCAATCATAAACCTATAGTTCACTCGATTAGAGCATCAAAAAAACGGGCTATCAGCGCATCAGCACAGCTAGCACTCATCTCTAAAGCAAATTTAGTATGAAGTTTCTTGCCTCGAATTTCCGACCCCTAGATACCGACCACCAAACCTATTATGAAACGTGGGCGGACCTATTCCATAGGAACAATCGAATCCAAATTGCCGTGGGCTATGCCTCAAATGATTCACTACTTTACTTGCGGAAGTTAATAGAGCTAAACTCTCCAAAAGAAGTAAATATCTGCTTGGGAATGGCTAAGTTCGAGGGCCTGTTTTCTTCTCAAGTTTCCGCTGCAAAAGAACTTTCCAACTATCTTTCTAGCAACAATATAGGCGAAGTCTATTTGAGCCAACAATTTCCGTTTCACGGGAAGATACAAACGTTCGCTTCTGGGAGTAGGTTAACTGCCGGAGTAGTAGGCTCATCAAATCTCTCAAACATTGTCCCGACTTCCGGGGTGACAAGAAATTACTACGAATTCGACGTACTGGTTGACGAACCCGCACGCATCCAAGAGCTCGATACCTTTCTAAAAACATTATTCAAAGATGCTGTTGTAACGCTCCCAGAAAGTCTAGGAAACCTAAAAATAAGATCTGATCCAAATCTCCTGATGAACTCAACATTTGGTGTCGAAGAAGTAGATCAAGCGACCAAAAATCGTATCTGGAATGGCGCAACGGGGAGCACTTTTAAAATACCAATCAAAACTACCGAAAAAAGCAATCTAAACACGTTCTTCGGCAAGGGAAGGGAGAATGCGCAGGGATTCGTGGCACCAAGGCATTGGTACGAAACTGAGATTATCGTAGGAAGACGAGTGCAAGAAAGCGCTGTTGATTACCCAATTAAGAAAGATTTCATCACTTATACTGACGATGGGTACAAATTTATTCTAAAAACTAGCGGTGATTACGGAAAAAATCTAAGGAGTCGTGACGACTTAACCCTACTTGGGCGGTGGCTCAAAGGCCGGATGGAGAGCGCGCATTGCCTAGAATCAGGTCAGCCTGTTACTGCAAAGGTTCTTTATAACTATGGCCGAGACACCATAGTTCTCACCAAAACCAATAACCTCGAGCGTGATCCCGTCAGTGGCGAGATGCTCGAAGTTTGGGCCATTGACTTCGCCCGGCCAAACAGCTGAGTGTAAGCATCCAAATGCATCTTAAGAATTTCCTCGAACTACGTAGCCGCAGTGCCCCCGCGAGTATTGAAAGCATTCGAAATATTGCCGAGCTATTTGTGGGCGATTCGAAATATTTGAAGTCTTATAACTTTGTTTCGCCAAGCACATCAATTCTTGTGGGCCAAGTGCAGAGCGGGAAAACTGGTCACTATCTTGGAATTGCAGCCGCTGTTGCCGACGCCGAACCTAGATTTCCAATATTTGCCCTGTTGACACAATCACTTGTTGCCCTGCAACAACAGACTTTTTTTGAGGCAAAGAGACTTCTGGCAACCTTTGATGTGTTTGACGAGAATGATGAGCTCAGCTTCAGACATTCCCTAAACTATGCCAATCCGAAAATGATTGTCCTTAAGAAAACTACAAAACCACTACGCAAATGGGCTCAGGTGCTTGACCAACAACTTCTAAGCGGCAGGTCTCTATTCGTAATTGATGATGAAGCAGATGCAACCGGCCTAAATACGAAAGTGAATGCGCAGGAGCAAAGTGAAATAAATCGTTTGCTAGAACTTCTGATTGTTCAAAACCATGGATTCCTATTGCAGGTAACTGCGACACCACACGCCATTTTTCTGCAGAATCAAGCCTCGGTGTTTCGGCCCAAATCTCATATTTATTTTCCTCCCGGCGCCGATTATCTTGGTGGCACTTTCTTTTACCCCACCGATGGCGACAAAGCAGGTAGCTCTCCTTACACTTTCAAACCATCTGATGATGGTGAACTAACCGAGTTGCAAGACCCGACAAGAACAGAGATTCCAAGGGGTTTGGTGTGTGCTTTAATCACTTTTATCCTTACCGCTGCTTACCGCATCGGTTACGAAAGAGACACCCAATGCAATTTCCTTTTGCACCCTAGTTCCCGAACCGTCGATCAAAATTTAATTAGGGACAAAGTGAAGGGATTTATTCTGGACACCTTGCACGCTTTGGCAAGCCCAGCATTACATTCAGCACTTCACGATTCTTATTCCGACCTTAAGCGAAGCAAGCCTCAACTTCCTCCTCTTCACCAATTAATTAGCGAGGCAAATAGAACTGCCTTCCATACAACGGTGATGAATTCATCTCCAGGAAACCACTCGCGTTCCCTGCCTACCATCGGAGCAAATATCTTTATTGGGGGAAACGTTCTTAGTCGAGGCATCGTAATTCCAAGGCTTCAAACCATCTACTACTGCCGCACTGCTCAGCGCATTACACTCGATACCTACTGGCAACATTCAAGAGCGTTCGGTTATGATCGCGATCCAGCATTAGTAAGGCTGTTTATGCCACCTGGTCTTTATAGCAATTTTGTGCAGATGAGCGAATCGATTTTTCAGCTATTTGAAACCTTAGCGACTGCAAAGACAGGCGAAGTACAGGTTCTTACTCCACGAGGAATTCAACCTACGCGAAGTGCAGTTGTTCAGAATTTAGCCGAGGACTGCATCGTAGGCGGTGCCAACCACTTCCCTATCTCCCCCGGCCAAGACAATGCATCGGTACTTGATTCGAAACTAGCGAATTATGATGAGACCGTAAGTTACCACGTCTGCGATTCAACATTGGCGTCACAACTGCTAGCATTTTCTGGAGAAGACGAGCTTGGCGGCATTCCATGTATTCAGTTTATTGAAGCGCTCAAAAATATAAACAGGGACGGGAAAGTAATGCTGATTGTGCGTCGCAATAGAGCAATTAGTGCCAATACTGGAACCCTACTTTCGCCGGATGATCGTCGCTTAGGATTATCTTTGCCCAACGACGCAGTCTTGATATTTTATCGATTGACTGGAGAGCTCGCGAAGGGCTGGCATGGTCACCCATTCTGGATGCCTAATGTAAAACTGCCTCAAAACCGTGTGGTTTACTATAAATAGCACGTTTATTATTCAATCAATTCACGACCACACATCACATTTAGTAGCGAGGTATTTTGGGCACAGCGGCAATGGCTGTAGGTTGTGGTGTTTACCAATGCATTGTTGCGCTGGGTTGAGGTATGCGCGCGCATTTGGAGTGTAATTCACCAGCTTGCCATAGCCTTCCGAGCACTTAACATTTCACTACGTTAGGTATTTATCCTTGAGTAACAAGTTTCTAAATTGATGGATTGGAAGTAGCGGTTTTTGTAGGTACCGTTGCTAATATTTGATAGCGCGCCGATAAATTTGTAGCGTAAACAATGCTTACCCGCATCCGAATTGCAAAAATGTCCAGTCTTAGCACTACATTGGCGCGCTCCCAGCTAATGTCCAAAATCCGCTCGCGCGGAAACAAGGAAACCGAACTGCGCTTGGTTGCACTTCTACGCAATGCCGGGATATCAGGCTGGCGGCGCCACCAAGCACTGATCGGAAAG
>BJFZ01000088.1 GCA_014190175.1 Actinomycetes bacterium
GAGATTGAAGATGAATTAATAAAACTTCCCACTGAAATTTCGGCAACAAATACTGGCGTAATTTTTAGAAATTATATTGAGACTTTTGGTGAATCAGTTCTATCGGCTAGGTATCCAAATCAAGCTAATGGATATTTTAAATCTCGGCCTTGCACATCTATGGCCGATCCTAAATGTGATGACGGCACTTCTTTGTTTTATATGAGTTTTTTATCAATCTGTGCAGATTCTGGATCGGTAGATTGCATTGAAAAATTTGTAGCGAAAAACAAGGACGGAAAAGAGTTTTCTTCTGCGCAAGATACGATTCAACCTACCCCGTCTTACTCGGCGTACAAAGCAGATTCTGATTCCAATCTAATAGGCCCTGGCTCACCTTTAATTTTTTCGATTCCAGGAGCCGAACATCCTGGTGGAAATCGGTATGCACTATCAGTTCGAGTTCAAGGTGCTACTCCTGAAGGGGAACACAAGCCTGGCCAGAAATTTGGAAAGTTTGTACCGCAAAACATAAATATCTCCGTGATTCCAGTTGATTATGAAAAAAGTAACCAAACAGGTCAATACCAAAAAGGCCGCTGGGTGTATGACGAAGTAGAACAAAAATCCGCATTCCAAAAGAATCCGTTTAGCACTTGTGCAATCGAAGAAGATTCATTTTGTATGAACCAGCGAGCCTTTCCCGCTGACTTTACTTATCAAGTGGTAATCCGACTTCGCTCATCTACAAATGGGTGGCTATACGGTCGAGTGCAAAAACCCGATGTTGCAATTACAACCATTCCGGGGGGAGAGAAGTGGGATTTAACCGCAGCCCCTGTTCGCATCCCTCAAATTTGGGAGTTTGTGCCGCTTGCTGCGATGCCTAAAGATTTTGCAGAATGGAAAGCTAAGAATTGGGAGAGCGCCCCAAGTTCTGGCTTAATTGATAAAAGCACCAACCCAACAACCGAAGTGCGAATTCCCAACCCACTCAGCACCAGCGGCGTTGATACAGCAATAAATTGGCTCAATTATTGGATGCCCATCACTGGCGATAAAGCAACGGCGGCTCCAAGCACTTGGTCGATCCGAAACTTAAGCCCAAATGAAATGAACACTGCAAGCTCCTGCTATGACTCAAATAATCCGAAATACAAGGAAAAACGAGTTACTGGCATCGTTACAAGCAATGCCATGATTACATCAGCCGGACCGCCGCAATTTGATGCCAAAGAGCAATCATTGATTTATCAAGTTGCTGGTCCGCATTTTGAAAAAGATGGAAAGAGTCTATTCCGTGGGACATATGACTTAATTATGCGTAAAGATGTTGCACGTTGTCTCTACGGTTTCTCTGACGCTCCAATTAAGGCGAGTATTTCAGTAATAAATGCAAATGGTGAAGAGATTGTTGCGACAGAACAGATTGCCGAGCGTAATAACGCAAGTGGGGAATGGATAACCTTAGGTAAATATGGATTTACTTTTTCTTCCCCAAGACTTCGTGTAAAGCTAACTCAAGAAAAAGTTGCAGCCCCTGCGGAAAACGCAGTGCAATCTAGTCAGGCAGTTGCGAAAAGTAATAAAGCCACAATCACCTGTATAAAAGGAAAGATAAATAAGAAAATAACCGGAATCAATCCAAAATGCCCAACCGGATACCGTAAAAAATAACTTCCTGGATTTGTAGACTGTCTGTAACTTTCCATTGAGAATATAGTCAAAGTCATAAAATTCTAATGATATTATTTCAATTCCTAGTCATGGGAGCAAAGGTAATCACAATTACCTAAAAGGTCTACGGATTTAATTTGTGGAACCTTTTGCATTTATAAGAGATTAATAAAATCTGGCTCCGCGCGACGAACTGCGGAGCCAGATTTGGTACGTGTGGCTGGTAGGATTCGAACCAACAACCTCCCGTGTCGTCAACAGGGCGCTCTATCCATTGAGCTACAACCACACGCAAGCGCAAAATACGCGTGTGGTTGCTTGTCGGAGTAATTTAGAATTTTTAATGTGGAAAAGAAAATATTGTGGACTACCTTTTTGCAAATCCTGCAGGACATTTTGGATTAACTCCAGAGATTTTGCGAGTTAATTTTCCTTTAACGCAGTTAATTACTTTAATTTTTTTAGGAGCGACAGCAGGAGCAGATACCTTATTCTCATTTTTGCTTTCACTCTGAGTGCTTGCTGAATTGTCGGCAGGTTTAACGGCATTGTCTTGTGAAAGTTTCACTCGCAATGTTGGGCTCGAGTAGTGAAAACCGGTCGAAATAATTAAGTAGTCATCACCAATACGCTTGCCATTTACCGTCGCAATACTTGGGGTCGAACCATCTTCGTAAGTGATGTTGACAGTTGCTTTGATGCTGCCATCTAGGTCAACTTTCCACATACAAAGAGCAGCAGCTCTGGGCATTCTTATTTCCAAGTAGCCCACATTCACAGAACCATCTGGCAATAAGTGTGGAGTTGATAACCGAACAGCTATCGCCTCAGCCGCCTCGTCCCAGGTTGGGTCAAGTGAGTGCATTGCATTAGAAACAACTTGCACCCCACCGATTTTTCCACACGCTCCTAGTGCATCTACAACATCATTATTTTGGCCGTAAATCCAAATGTTCGCACCATACGAAATTACTTCAGCTTTCTCAGCCATTTTCGTCGGAGTTCCACCTCTTGCAGTAGCCATCGGTGACAAAGTTGCAACAATCTCTCGAGTTGCAACACCACCAACTGCTTGTAGATCCTTTCCGTATTTCACGATCACTCTCTTGGCACTTCCACTTACTTCACCAAATTCAAAAGCTTTTGGTGCGCGAATAGTAACTGTGTAAGAGTAATCATCATTTTCCTTAAGAAGATTTCGATTTTTTGTCGGAGAAATAGCTAACGAAAATTCTTCACGCCTATCACTGCAATTATTCAATGCCCAGCACCATGTCGCTTTAAATGGTTGAAATTCTGCCACCACAACCACATTGTTCGTGGGGTCAGCATTTTTGCCTTTTGGGAATGTCCATTCGTTGTAAAAACCTTGCGTCACTTTAGGTTCAGGTGGTCCTTTGATCCAAATAAATGAAGTCTCTATTGGTGAAAACCATTCCCACGCGTTATTCGGCGGAGCGACTCTAAATCGAATTTCGTTTTGGCTTATAGTGGCCGCTGAAGATTTGGGATCTAATATTTCTTTCAATTTTGCAAATACATTAGAGCCATTAAGAGTGCCGCTACCGAGAAGTGCCGTGACCTCTTCTAACGTAATTTTAAATCCAGCATTACTAGATTTTGGATCAGAACAAATGTCTGAAAATCTTTTTGTGATTTTTTCTTTTTTTAAATCAACCCAGGCAGAGCCAATTTTTATTTGCAAACTTTGGACAGTACCTATGGCGTGACAGTTGATATTTTCAGAAACGCTCAGCACGGATGGAGCGTTACTTGCAGCAATTGTGGCAGCGTCAGATACTGGTATTGGACGTTCTGAATCTGCCGTTCTTTCATCGCCTGGAATCTTTAGATCAGTGATCACGCCAACGATTGGTGTGTCCCCACTTTTAGGTGTCAATGTCACGCTTTGTATGCAAGCTACAGCTGAACCAGGATTAGTTGCACAAGAAGTGAGCGTGTGACGTACGGGAGCTCCAAATATTACTTTTGGACCGTGAGGATCGACAGCAATTGCTTGAGTTGGAAATAGAAGAGAGGTAAACAAAGACATTGAAGACACAAGCACTAGTTTGCGCATGTATATCAACCTCTCTATGCACTTTGAACCTAGTGATCAACAAAAAGAGTACTCTAATTTAGATCGGTTTATGCATTAATTCGAAAGCTGCATCAAATAACTCAGCGAAGCGCAGGGATTCTTCAAGTGGCATTACCCAATCTTTTTTCCCACGCACATGGCGAACAAATGCATCAGCCATGAGTTGATAAGGGTCACAGGCATCAAAACGTTCAACCTTCTTTTTACCTTGAATTTCAATTTCCAGAGTGCTTGGGTTATTAAGTGAAAAAAATGAATCAGAGCCTCCAGTGCGTACAGAGCCTTTAGTTCCTTCAACGATCATCCAAAGCGAAACCGGAATGTTTGCTGATGTCACAGTTTCAGCAGGAACTCCGCCAACTTTGTAATTGACGCGAGTAGTTTCATCAACCCCACCTGCGTGCCAGACAGTTTGAACTTCCATATCGGTGACTTTTGGGAATCCAGTTAGCCATAAAGGAGCCACTGTCGAGTACGGTCCTAAGTCATAAAGGATTCCACCGCCGATAGTTGGATCGAGGCGAATATTTGAGTTATCTAATCCGTCATATGTAAATGCGGTGCGAATTCGAGTCAACTTGCCGAGTTTTCCGGATTGCACGATTTCTTGAATCCGCTTAGTGCGTGGATGCCAACGATTCCAAGAAGCTTCAATCAAAATTTTTCCAGTTTCCTTAGAAACAGCCATTGCTTCGCGAACTTCAGCTGCGTTCATTCCTAGCGGTTTCTCACAAAGTACATGCTTGCCCGCCTTCATGGCTCGGATTGCAAGTGGTAAGTGGAATGCATTTGGAAGCGAGATGTAAACACCCTCAACATTTGCGTCGGCTAAAAGTTCGTCATAATTTGTGTAAATCAAACCTTTGGGAGAGATGGTCATTGCTTTATCAGCATCACGAGATGCAACGGCATAAATTTCGCCAGTATTTGATTTAGAGATTGCCGGATAAAGTGCTTTCTTGGCGATCATTCCTGCGCCGATAAAACCCCAACGAAATTTTTCCATGCTCATATCCTAGTGAGGCAATCTAAAATCTGGCAGTGTAGATCCAGGAAGATCTACTTGAAGTTAGCAGCTGGTCGACCCTTAATCACTGCATCCCAATCGTTTCGTGATTGCCATGGAGTTTCATAAGTAGGGGAGTTGACGTAGCGATCTAAGGTGAATTT
>BJFZ01000089.1 GCA_014190175.1 Actinomycetes bacterium
TTGTCATAACTGCCCGGGCACGCAGGTGATGATCATAAGATTTTGGCTGCAAGGCAACTCTGTACTTACAGACACGAGAACTAAATCTAGCGGACTAATCTGGCAATGGCAATACTCGAAACTGGACGTCTATAGGTGTGGTCACTCTTAATTCAAAATGAGACGCCATCTTGAAGACGCATTTGGCTAGTAATGATATTCGGTCGTTTCCGGCATAAAAGAGGCGGCAACTATCTTGACACGCGCCGATCCATTTACACAAAATCCAGGACACCTCCTACCCATTGTGAGTGAGCATAGGCCGGCTATGATTCGGATGCGTGGATGGGTTTATAAATCCGTTGCGAATCTATCCGCTCCTATTGTTTAGGAGCTACTTTGTTAATCGACCTTTAAAACAATATCACCAAGAAAATCCCCGGTAGTAACTGTTTCAAGTCTTGTCAATATCGTTCTGTTAAAAACCAATGATGCCGTCTTAAGAAAAACGTTCCAATTTTTTTCATATGGATAATTTTGAAAAAGTTTGCTTGCTATAGCGCGCCCTTCAAAAGCATTCAATATTTTATCGATATTAAAGTTTGAATCCCACGATTCGAAAATAATAAATACTTTCATATTATTTGGCAATGAGTTGGCAATTCCTTTTAATACCGTCGGCTCATATCCTTCAACATCAATTTTAATAACTCCTTTTTTTAATCCTTTCTCAGATAGCTCCTTGAAAATCATTTTAAGTTCGTTAGAAGTATTCTTGATTTTTATCTCGACATCGAGATAGTTCCCAGACCTACAATCCTTAAATCCATCCTTATTTGCCAACACTTTTGAAGTGTAAGAATTCTCTGAGTCATTGATGAAAGCACCACCCCAGTTGTGCTTGGGTACGGATAAAAGAACGGTTTTATCTGCCTCTCCCAATCCGTACGGGTGGATTTTGAAACAGGATTCATCAAGGGTGATAGCAGCGTTTACTTCCAGAATGGAGCAGCACAATGGATTCGGCTCAAACATATGAACATATTTAAAATCTTGACCGTTTTGACACGAAGTAAGTCCAATATTCGCTCCAATATCTATAAAAAAGTCATTATATCCGTTGTCTACAAAGGATTTTATTAACGCAGCAAGGTGGGGTTCCCATAAACCAGAAGTTGCTGGGTATGCTGATATAAGGTCATTATTTCGGAGAAAAAGATTGCAGTTCTTAGATATCACTTTTTTATATAAGCCTCTCCGAATTTTATTGAGAAGAAGACTTGCGATACTTTCTTTAAGTTCAAAGTTATTTGATTTACCTTTAGTGGTCTTTATTGTCCGATGTTTTTAAAGTTGTAATTTCTTACTCAGACTTGTTCGTCACCGCCTGATTATCTTTTACATTCCCCCGGAACTCTGCATGACTAAGTAAGAAAATAAAACTTTATCAGAATTCACCATTTAGGAGAGCGTGCTTAGAGTGATTTTAGTATATTGATTCAAATAACTTTTGATAGTCTCTTGCAACTTCGACATGTGTTCTGTCAGGCTTGCAATCTTGGGGGTGCCACACGTTATCACGAAGGATAGCTTGATTAATAGCTTCAATCATTCCATCGGGATACAGTGGATTAAAAAAATCAACTTTCCCTTCATAGAACTCCCGATGTGCTTCTATATCTGAACATAGAACGTTTGCACCAAAATAAAGGGCCTCGGAAATTGGTAAATTATGGCCCTCTGATAAGGATGGGCTAAATAGGAAAAGACAGCCTGTATACAATTTTGCTAACTGATAATCAGTTATGTCTTGCGCGAATATAATCGGAAAGTTATTCCGCCTACAAATCTCATGTGCCTCTAAACTTAGTGATCCAACTACTCTTAAGATGACCCCAAGTCCACCTGCCTGACTGTCAACAAGAGCTTGACATGCCGCGGTTGTGTTCTTGTGTGGCAGTGAGTTGGTAACCATTAATATAAACGGCCTACACTCTGGACTGCTAGACTGAACTCTAGACTCCCCTATAAGTCTATCTTTGCAGGTCTTCATGGTTTGTTCTACTTCACTTGATGATTTAATTACTATCACCTTCGACAAGTTGACATTATAATTTTTCAAAATAGCATTTCGTGTTGAGTCGGAAATTGCGATTATGCTATTAGCATTATCCAGAGTTTTCTGGAGGACTCCACGCTTAATAGACTTCCTCCATCCATCTTTGAGAACATACTCAATATTTATACAATCATGAACTGTCACAATATGATTGTAGGCATTTATGGGTCCACGGAGGCAAGGGGTCCATATAAGGGAATCTCTGGATCCACGGAAGACTAATTCAGTTAATCGTTGAGGTATCAAGCGTGATTGTCGTGGTTGAAAAGTATTAGTCTCACTTTCCCAGATTAAATTCTTCATGATATTTGAAAAATAACGCCGGACTCCATGGGACCAATGATAGATTCTTGTTGTATTTACGATTAGATTCATCACTCTTGAATTCGCTTATGAAGTGCAATGTCTGCACTTGTTAATATATTTACGGGTCTTAGGAAGTTAAGAGCTGATTAAAGCGTGTTAACTTCTTGAGATGATTGCTAAAAATAAGTACTGCCGTTATTCCCGAATCAGCGAGAAGAAATTCAGGCAGCTTTTGCGCTCGATTAACAGCACCTACTTGAAACTTAGATCTTGAATCGCTACTTCGTGTGAACAGCAGTCGCCACTCTAGGGTGCGGTTGAAGTTGATGAATCATGCTTTAGTCCTCGCCGTGTCAGAGGTAATCGTTGCCGTGGCGCCTATAGAAAAACGATTGTATTCGGCTTGTTGAAAAGAGACGTTAGAGTCCATACTGAGATCGTGCCCAACTGTATCATAGCCACATTGCAAGCGGTAATACGGGGGCATATAGCACCCGTACGGTGAGCCGCGCGGACGGCGCGACTGGTAGACATAGGCTTTGATGAGCGCTTTAGAGTGAACCACAGTGCCAATGAGTTTACTCGGGGCGAGTACCATATCAACGGCATTGAGTCGCTCTTGAGTTTTGCTAAACGTAGGTTGTAGAAGTTCTACGGAATATCCGCTGCTACTTTCTCCCTGTATTTGAAAGAAACTGAATTTCGATTTAACCATCGGCGTGATAATCTGTATCTTTAGCTACTTCGATTACTGAGACTCAATCCGTTGCTTTGCCCAAGCTCATAACCTACCTCCAGAGGTGTTGACCTCTGGATGGCACTTGAACCGGAATATGGGTAAACTTATTTCAAATCGGCACCAAAAACCGCTCTGTAAGGCCCACCAATGCTCCGTAATATTGTTCTGGGAATTCGTAGTAAGTTAACCGGATACTGCTGAGGTTTATCAAGCGCTAATGAAGTCTAGTATTATTCTTTATGTATGAGGTGCGAGTAGCTCACTTCTGCAATCTTGACTTGCCAGTCAAGAAAGTCTGGCAGACACCACATTTATACTTACAATTAGAGGCGATCGATGTTGCTCTTTGTATTAGAATCCGTAGTACTAAAATTCTATGTGATTAAAGACACTTTATACATAAAGTGGATGGTAGCTGAATTTATAGAGTAGCTAAAAGACCCAGCGGATATTTTTACTCTTCTTGAATCAACTAAACGGGCTGGGACATCGGTGTTTAACAATCGACAATATAACAAAAACAAACTAATAGCCATATGCATACCTTTCTGAAGGATATCTTATCGGTCCTTTTGGTGGCGCTTTATGGTCTAAAGGGCGGATATACAAAAGTAAAAGTTAGAGGTCAGTCGATTCGCGTTGCTGTGGATCATTGGCGGACTTTGATGAGGGCGAAGACTTACTCCATTAAGGAGCCAGATACGCTGGACTGGCTCGATAGCTTTGAGCCGGGTTCGTGTTACTTTGATCTGGGGGCAAATATTGGTCAGTATTCGCTATACCCTGCGAAAAAGTATGGAGATAAGGTGCGGGTGTATGCCTTTGAGCCGCAGGGCCTCAATTACTATTCGCTGAACAGGAACATCTATTTAAACAAGCTTGAAAAGAATATCACAGCCTATTGTGTCGCGGTATCGGGGCAGAGTGGTTTCTCCCAATTGTATATTCCTAAATTTATTCCTGGGGGGAATCGTTCCCAGTTTGGCACAGAAGATCTGAAGAACATGAAAAGACCTGCTAGCCATATTCAGGGCATGTTCGGGGTAACGCTGGACGATTTATGCGAGAAGTGGGGTTTTCCATATCCCAACTATATCAAGATAGATGTTGATGGTATCGAGATCGCGATTCTTAAGGGTGCAGAGAAAGTGCTTAAAAATCCTGCGTTAAAATCGGTCACTATAGAGCTCGGTACTGTTGAAGAGCAGGAGGCAGCGGTCAGTCTATTAGATCAGGCGGGCTTCAAGGTAAAGCATAAGACGACCGAGAACTGGGGGGAGACCTGTTTTATATTTGACCGAATCTAATCGATGGTCTGGACTTCATTCCAAGTTCTTCCCGGTATAAATGCAATCAATTCACACGCCTCCCATCAATCTAGATTGCTGCGCCGAGCTGGTTTTTACAGAAGTGTTCTCGCGGCGATTGAAGAATTAGCATGCTTGAAAATCTAGTCACCCCTTCATCTAATCCAGTGCAAAGTATCAATGATTGGCGTGATCTATCGGCCAAGGCTGCGTTATTCATTTTTGGGGTCGTCCTGTGGCATAAAGCTGCTGGGATTGCTGCAGGGAGCCTCCTCATCTTGGTATGGATTCTGTGCGGTGGCCTTCTCCAGATTAAGTCCGTGATTAAGGAGCCTCTGGCAGTAGCGATCCTCTTTCTCTGTGGCGTGTTATTGCTGGGAATTCTCTGGAGCGACTGGCCTAACTCGGGGCGTTTTAGGTGGGATAGGTACCTGGCACTGATGACCTTCATCCCCTACCTATCCCT
>BJFZ01000090.1 GCA_014190175.1 Actinomycetes bacterium
TAATAGAAGGAATCGGTGCTATTCCTCGTGAAATTAAAATAGATCCCCCAGATTTAGTATGAAGCAAACCTACTTCCCAATTTCCACGTGCTCCGCTTGCATCGGCTTGATTTGGTGCAAGAAAAGTTACTTTATAACTTCCTTCGACACTCACATGTCGAAGTGTTGCCGATGATGGGATAGGAATACGAGGTTTAGTGACTGACTCTAATGAGACAAGTGTTGAATCAACTTTAATAACTTGGCGAGATTGCTGTGCGCGATCCCATTGCCACATTCCAAGAGCGCCAAACCCTCCGGCAAATATCAAAACACCGCAGAGAGCTAACAAGGCCTTGAATTTATTCAGTGGCATCATCCTTGCGTTTAGCTAGTCGGGTGTATCTGCGATAAAAACTGCGCAGTAGAACTGCAACCGCAACCACCAAAACTAATATGGTGAGTGATCCAGCGATTCCCATTTCAACTTTTTCCGACATATGCTCCCCTTTGTGGAGTTATAACTTTACTCTGCAACTACCGCCATGCAGACCGGCACTTAAATTTTAGGCTTAGAATTGCGCTAAGCGCGGTGGCTCATAGTCTGAAAGAATCACCCCATGACCGAATTCTCATTTGCTGACCGCTATGGTCAGAGACCTTCGCGCTGGCAAGGGGTTGCGATTGCGTTTTTTATAGTCGGTGGAGGCTGGTTGATTTGGGCGGGCTTGCATCATTCAAGGCCGGAAATTTCTGCAACGTTGATTTCATTTCAAGCAAAAAATGATCGGAGTATCGAGATTCGATATTCACTAGCGCGTCAAAATTCAAAGGCAACGGTTACCTGCACACTTATTGCTCACGACTACGATAAAAATGTGGTCGGTGAAATCGAAGATCGCATTGCTCCCGGCGATGGCCATATAGAGCGAACAAGCGTGATCCCTACTCGTTCACAGGCGGTAAATGCGGGCGTCTCGCGTTGTCGCCTGACTTCCCCATAAACTTGCCCCTTATGACTACCCAGACTTGGCTCACGCAAGAAGCTGCCGATCGCTTGCGCGCAGAACTTGAGCTGCTTGAAAGTTCTGGACGTAGCGAAATTATTAAAAAAATTGAAGTTGCTCGCTCTGAAGGTGACTTGAAGGAAAACGGTGGTTATCACGCAGCGCGCGAAGAACAAGGAAAGATGGAAGCTCGAATCCGCCAACTCAAACATATGCTCGAGCATGCACACATTGGTGCGCCTCCTGCGGGTGAATCGGGAATGGTCGGACCAGGAATGGTTATCACTGTAGAAATCGCAGGAGATGAAATGAAATTTCTTTTAGGTTCACGTGAAATTTCATCGGGTGATCTAGATGTCTATAGCGAGAAATCACCTCTTGGCTCTGCAGTTCTTGGAGCAAAAATTGGTCAAACCGTTACTTACACAGCCCCCAACGGGAAAGAAATAAAAGTCGCAGTTTTAGCAGCTGAACAGTTCTAAACTTTGCCCGTTCTGTAAATTTCTACTTTTTATTTGCGTTGTTATATTTTCGAACACTCAGCGGTACAAATATCACCAAAATTACAACCATATAAATCAGCGACATTGTGAGTGGGTGCTCGCTAGGAAAAGATCCTGCAGTTGCGCCAAACTCATTCTTGACTCCAAAGAGTTCTCGGCAAGCAGCAACCATCGTTGAAACGGGGTTCCACTCAGCAAAGTATTGGAGCGAACGAGGCATACCTGTTGTTGGAGCAAAAGCATTTGATAAGAACGTCAATGGAAATGTAATAAGAAAGCTCATATTTTGAACCACGCGGGCATCGCGAGCAGAAAGCCCAGCAAAAATTCCTACCCAAGAGAGTGCATAACCAAAGGCCAGTAAGAATATAAAGGCTAGAGAAATTTTTAGTACTCCTGATGTTGGGCGCCATCCGACAATATATCCAGCAAGGCCCATCACAAAGAGCACAACAATATTTAATAGGCCATCGCCTAATGTGCGACCAAAGACAAGTGCTGACCGTGAAATTGGGAGTGACCTAAATCGATCGATCAAACCTTTTGTCATATCTTCAGCCAGCCCTGAAGCAGTTGCAGCTAAAGTAAATGCAGTTGTTTGCACGAAGATTCCTGGCATTAAGAGCTGAACATATCCACCTGGTTGGCCCGTATCGATTGAGCCACCAAAGACATAGCGAAATAGAAGCACGAACATAACCGGTTGAATTGTTGAAAAAATTAAGACTTCTGGTACTCGGGCAAGTTGTAGGAGTTGGCGTTTAGTAATAATCAAGGCATCTCTAAGTGCGTTCATGAACGATTACCTTTCTTATTAGCCTTTATTTTCTCTTTCTTCCTACCTTTTTTTTCTTTATCTGCCTGGTCCACCGCTGCGCCATCTTCGGCAACATGGCCCGTAAGTGACATAAAGACATCATCAAGGGATGGGCGCTTAAGACCAACATCGAGTGGGTGGATCTGTGCATCATCAAGTGCTCGAAGAACTTCGACAAGAGCAGTTGAGCCAGTTGTGACTGGAGCTGAAATGCGACGAAGGCCCTCATCTAAAGTTGCTTGTGCACCGCTTACCCGTCCGACTATTTCAAGAGTTTGAGAAATATGTGCCTGATCTACAACTATTTCTAATCGCTCTCCACCAACTTGGCGTTTGAGAGCATCTGAGGTCCCTCGAGCAATAACTTTTCCATGATCAATTACAACAATGTCATCAGCTAATTGGTCAGCTTCATCAAGATATTGAGTAGTAAGCAAGAGCGTGACGCCATCTTTTACAAGCTCTTCAATAACTCCCCACATCTCCTGGCGTCCACGAGGGTCTAAACCAGTAGTTGGCTCATCAAGAAACAAGACTTTTGGTTTCACAATCAAAGATGCTGCTAAATCAAGGCGGCGGCGCATTCCACCCGAATATGTCTTGATAGGGCGACGCGCGCTTTCAGATAATGAAAATCTTTCCAATAGCTCTTGAGCTCGCGCCATCGAAGCTTTCTTACCTAAATGATACAGACGTCCAAACATCACTAAGTTATCCCAGCCAGTTAGCGTTTCATCAACTGCTGCGTATTGCCCAGAGAGTCCAATAATCTCGCGAACTTTCTCTGGATCTTTAATGACATCAATGCCCGCAACTGATGCGCTACCTGAGTCAGGTGAAAGCAATGTTGCAAGTATTCGCACAAGAGTTGTTTTACCTGCACCATTGGGACCAAGCACGCTCAGAACTGTGCCTTCTTCGACATCAAGGCTGAGGCCATCGAGGGCTTTTACTTCGCCATTGCGATAAGTTTTGAGAAGTTCTTGTGCAATAATCGATTTCACGGAGTAACCTTACTCTTCTCGAAGATTTAAGCCAAAAATTCCCACAGTGGTCATAGCGTCTAAAAGATTCGAAAGGTACCAAGTGTCCAGTCAGCCTGCATCCGGAGCTCCTTCAAAAGCACATTCACATCGCGAAATCATGGTCATCATGAGCGGTCTCATGACGGGAATGCTTCTAGCAGCTCTTGATCAGACAATTGTTTCAACTGCGCTTAAGACAATCGTTATCGATTTACATGGGCTTAAGGAATACACCTGGGTTGTAACGGCATACCTTTTAACTTCTACTGCTTCAACGCCGCTCTACGGAAAGATTTCAGACCTTTACGGACGCCGAATTGTTTTCCAATTTGCAATTGTTACATTCCTCATTGGTTCATTCCTTGCAGGTGTTTCGCAAAATATGTCACAACTCATCGCTACTCGTGCGCTTCAAGGTCTTGGCGCTGGTGGCCTTATGGCTCTTACTTTCGTAATCATTGGTGACATCGTGCCTCCACGTGAGCGCGGTCGTTACCAAGGATATTTCGGAGCAGTGTGGGGACTCTCATCAGTTGCTGGTCCATTACTTGGTGGGTTCTTTTCAGATCACAACCAAATCCTTGGCATTACCGGATGGCGCTTGATTTTCTACATCCACTTGCCATTTGGTATTGCTGCCCTTGCAATCACTTCGGCAGTTTTACATATTCCAAAAGTTAAGCGTGAGCATTCCATCGATTATTTAGGTGCACTCCTGCTTGTTACTGGAGTTACAGCAGTTTTGATGGCGATGGCTGTCTATGGACCACAAGACGGCTGGCTTGATTCGCGCACTATTACTTACTTCATTGTGGGAATCGTAATTTCGATTGGATTTGTCTATTGGGAAGGCAAGGCGAAGGAACCAATTTTACCAATGAGCCTTTTCAAGAATCACACATTTTCGATTACTTCAGCACTTGGTGCCGTAATCGGCGCCGGCATGTTTGGTGCAATTGTTATGTTGCCTCTCTACTTACAAATCGTCAAAGGCAACACAGCAACACAAGCTGGCCTTAAGTTGATTCCGCTGATGCTTGGAATCGTTTCAACATCCATTTTTAGCGGTAAGCAAATAACCAAAACAGGCAAGTACAAGATTTTTCCAGTCCTTGGAACTGCGATTATGACTGTTGGCCTTGTGATGATGGTTACGCTCAATCGTGAAACTCCTTTCTGGCAACTATCAATTTATTCCATCATTGTTGGAGCAGGTCTTGGCTTATCAATGCAGACCATTGTTATCGCACTCCAAAATTCGGTGGATTTCAAAGACATGGGAGTTGCAACGAGTGCAAATACATTCTTTCGCTCACTCGGTAGCGTTTTCGGAACTGCGATCTTTGGCGCAGTTCTCAATAACCGTCTTGCCCACTACATGACAAGCGGTTTTACAACTCTTGGAGCTCAAGATCCATCAGCAGTTAAGGGATTAGACCTTTCAACGCAAGGCGTTACAGCCATCGTTGCCTCACCTCAAAATTTCAGTGCGGTAGTG
>BJFZ01000091.1 GCA_014190175.1 Actinomycetes bacterium
ATTCCTGAAATTAAGCCAGTCTTTTGGGCAACTTTTGAACTCAAGCCTCCAACAATTGTTGAACTCGAAACTATCTTAGGTAAGTATTCTTCTGAGACTTCAAGCTTTTGAAGTAATTCCGGGCTCCACTTACTGTTCTTGGTGTCACTTAGACCAAAAGCCCATAAAACTGTAGGGTCAACAAAGGACTCATCTGCTTTCAACCCCGCTAAATGAGCGCCAACAAGTCCACCGGCTGTAACAAATTTTCTAGTGCGTGACGCCTGTTTTGGGTCATGTTCCAGGTGCCATCTAATTTTGGCTGCTATTACGGGTGATCCACTGCCAACCAATTCCCTTATACGTGCTTCAGATGATTTGATCATCTGATCCATGTATTTTGAATATCTAGTATCTAACGTTGTTGTGTATGGAGTTGTAGGAGCGCCATCAGCATCTATTCCCACGGTTCCACTAATCATCGCGTCAACTGTGATTGCAACAATACTGCTTGGCGAAATAGCTGCCTTGGTGACAGCAATTCTTAGTGATTCATCAACTGCATCTAGAATTTCTAAAGCGTCGTATTCAGCCACTCCTGGATGGGGCTCTTTGGGTTGGTAACTTGCTTTACCCTCACCAACAACATTTCCTTGCAAATCATAGATTGCTGATTTAGTCGCGCTTCCGCCTACATCGATTCCAATCGTGTATTTCTTACTCATAGTGGGGCCAAGATATCGACTTTAGGGTGCCAGTAGTCAAGTCTCACTAATTCGGCTAAGAATTCTTGATACCTGCTATTTCTTTGCTTAATCATCTTTTCATCCGGCACAAAGGCAGGATGATATTTCGAAACCATTTTTGCCGTGGCAGAAATTGCTGTAGGGTCCCCGGCCAAAGCGACAATTGCAGCGCCAAGAGCCGAGCTCGTCTCAAATGGTCTAACTGTTGGTCGCCCAAGAGTTTCAGCTCGAATTTGTAACCAAAAAGGATTCGAAGCACCTCCGCCCATTGATATTTGTGGTCCAGAAACCTTGGCAAATTCTTGAATTGTTTCCATCGCTAGTCTCTCTATAAATGCAATACCCTCCAAATATCCAAGAAATACATCAAATAGATTCTTGGGATCACCTTTTTCAAATCCGATTGCTGTTGGGTTTGAAAAGGGGAAGTACTCTCCCTTGGTGGCAAGTGGTAAAACTAGAATGCTGCTTTGCCCAATTTCTTTTGCTGTAGCGCTATATTCTTCAATATCAATATCTGGGAATCTTTGGTTAATCGAATCTCCCCCACAATGAGACGTCGCCGAAACCGACCATTGACCATTCCAGGCTCGATGACTGTATAAACCAGAGGAGAAATCCTGCAACCGCTTTGCGGTATTTCCCTTAATGCTTAGCCCAGTACCAATAGTCGTGACCCATTGACCTGTCTCAACAACGCCAGCGGCAATTTGTGCACCCATCGCATCTGTAACTCCTGCTAAGACTACGCAAGTTTTTGGAAGATGTGTTTGCAGCGAGGCAGCATTGCTAACTGTGCCAAGCGCTGTGCCGGGTGCAACGATAGGAGGCAACACCTCTTCGTCTATACCTAATAGAGAAAGAGTTTCAGGCCAAGAAATTGTTGTCAGATCAGCCCCTGTTTTTAAGGCATTTGAAAAATCTGTTTTTGGACTTTGCCCAGTTAACTTTGAAATTAGCCAATCACCAGCACTGACCACATACTTAGTTTGATTCCAAATTTCGGCTTTGTTTCGTTTCATCCACATAGCTTTAGCTAACGTGAAAGTTGGCCTAATTTCTAAACCTAAATTAGGGCCTTCTTTAAGGAAAACTTCGTTTGCCTCTTTTGCCTCTATAACTGCTCTTTTGTCATTCCACATTAGTGCTGGATGAAGTGGCTCAAGATTCGAGTCCAGCAGTATTAAAGTCCCTGAAGTTGCAACAACACTAATTCGTAAAACCCTTGATAAGGAACTCTCATTCGAAAGTTCTTGAAGACAATCACAAATACACTTCCACCAATGATTTGGGTCTTGCTCATGTTCGTTATTTCCAAGATTTATTATTGCCCATTTTCGTTCAGCAGATGAAACTATTTTCCCAATTTCATCTATAACTACAATTCTTACTCCTTGGCTTCCAACATCAATACCAACGAAGTGATTCATCAGATTTAACCTAGCTCTCGTTTCTTAAGTTATGAGGTTAGATTTAGGAAGTTTTGTTGGTCATATCTGCGAAAATTTTTGCCCCTACTTTTGCTGTGGCACCTTCGTGCACTACGGCAGAAAGTCCAGCCAATACAGCAGCTGGAGATTGAGATGAGTAAATCCTGCGACCAAACATCACTCCAGCACCACCTGCTTGAACAGCCATTTGCGCAAGTTCCATGGTCTCAAGAATCTGCTCATCACTTGCCGATCCTCCCGCCAAAACTAATGGGACGGTTGTTTCGCTTGCAATTTTCTCGTAAGACTTCATATCTCCAGGCCAAATACACTTGACCACATCTGCACCAATTTCTGCAGCCATGCGACAATACCAAGATAAAAGTTTCGAGTTTTCAACTTTGCCTTTATCGATGTGATCATCTACGGCACGTGGCTCTATAATTAGGATAATTCCATATTTGCTGCACTCAGCTGCCAATCGGGCGTTGCGTTGGATTTCTTCTTTTTCTAATTTATTGTCTTTATGGCCTACATACAAATAGGTCATAATTGCATCTGCTCCGCATGAAACGGCATTTTCAACAGTCGTCAGTTCGGAAACATTGCCCTCGGATATTCCTTCCGTCCCTGGGGTATGAAGGGGGCGCCCAAAAGATTTCCAATCCATATGTATAACCAAACTTGGCTTTTCTCTTCCAATAAAAATATCTTCAATTTTTTCAACAGATCCGGGAGCCAGCATGATCCCATTAGCCCCTGAAAGTTGTCCTAAGCGATTTTTCATATCAGAGTTGTTTTTCAAGCCAGATGGTGCGCCTGTGAGTACAGCGTGGGAGGCAGCCACGATTATTGTTCGCCCAGAAACAGGATTAAGAATTCGCCCTAACCGAATTTTTTTACCTGTGCGAGCATCCATGCCTAACACCATCTTTCATATATCTTCTTAGCCAGCCTGTGAATAAAACCTTGGTGCCCGAGTAAAGAGAATGGGCCGTTATCTGCATATTGTACAGTACTGTTTCCTCATCAGTAGTAGAATTATTGTCGAGTTCTGAGTCTCAAGCACTGACCGTGCAATTCAGAGCTCTATATCTTTTTGGTCGATTAGGCCCCTGAATATTTAGGAGATGCAGTGCCCCATCGCTGGTTACCGCCCAAAACCACATCTTTTCAAAAAGCGCTGACTGCGGTATGTCTAGATATTTTGCAGGCTGGGATCGGTGGAAGATTAACTCCCTCTATTCAAATTCAAGAAAAGCTTGAAGTTGGTTCAGGTACTGTGCAAAAAGCATTGCAAGAATTGAGCGACAATGGGGGTGTCGTTTTACGCGTAAAAGGTCATCAAGGAACTTTGGTGCTTGATTACAATCCAGCAATATTATGGAAATCTGCGCAACTTGAACCCCTAAGAATCTCTCTAACTCCTCCAGGGGCCCAGGAGTTAGGCGCTCTTTCTATGAGCCTTAGAAACCAATTTCGAAAATTTGGCCTTGGAATGGAACTAGATTACATACGAGGGGCTCAAAATAGATTAGATACCCTTTCTAATGATTTGCATTCTGCTGCCTTGATTTCTATAGGTGCTGCTAAATCCCGTAATTTACTGAACAATAAGAACTATTCAATTTTAGATTTTGGGCCAGAAAGTTACTATCAACGAGATTCCTTAGTAGTGCTAAGTTCATCAAAAATTTCAAATCCAAAAAAATTACGGGTGGCGCTAGATAAAACTTCTTACGATCATGAGACTCTCACTTTAAATGAATTCGAAAAAAAAGCGGGGGTGGAATACGTCAACTGCCCTTTCCCTGAAGTCCCCTCAGCAATTCTTGAGGGAAGGGCAGACGCAGGTATCTGGCACCGGGTGCAAGCGGTTATTTCGCCTGAACTAGCAGGACTTAAGGTTTCTCAGCTTGGGTCAGGACCCCTCGGCTACGACAAAACATCTATTTCGAATGCGGTTCTGATTTGGCCCTCCTCTCTCAAAGAAATATCAGCCCTTTTAGGAATGATCGAAATAAAAGAGATAAAAAAAGAACTGCAAGCCACGGCTAAAGCGAAAGCCTCAAGTAAGGGTCGATAGAAGCAGTGCGGGACTTTCCATCCTCCAATTTTGTGCTCACGCATCTCTTTATAACAATCATATAACAAAGTTAAAGCAATAATCCGATTTATGCATGTTCGGCTATACTTCGAAAAATGTAACAAATTGAAAATAGGCCGCGTTTTGTGTATCGCAAAATGGGCCTCAAAATGGGGGGATTTAAGGAATGAAAAAAGGAAAGATACTCAGCATTGTTGGGTTAGTAGTTTTTGCCTTAGCTTTGAGTGGCTGTTCATCTAGTGGCGGCGGCGCCGCAGATTCAGCCAAGGAAATTAAATCAATTGGAATTACTGTAGGCGACATAAGTAATCCTTTCTGGCTCGCAATGACAAACGGAGCTAAGGAATCTGCAGCAGAAATAGGCGCAACAATTAGTGTTCAAGACGCTGCGCAGGACTTAGCAGTTCAAGCTGCACAGATTGATACATTCATCACACAAAAAATGGATCTCATCATTGTCGGCGCTGTAGATAGTGTTGGAATTGCACCTGCAGTTTAAAGAGCTCAAGCCGAAGGTATTTTGGGTGTTGCTGTAGGAGATAAAGGCAAAGGAGCTT
>BJFZ01000092.1 GCA_014190175.1 Actinomycetes bacterium
CAGAAGGTAAGAAAAGTTCCGGAGAGTAACAAAATAATAAATGAATACAGCGCAATCTCACCCAACATAAATGACCAATGGTCTGGGAATACCTTATTGAGACTCTTCTTAAGGAATTTAGCGGCGCCAGTTCGCTCATCGACAAAGTTAGCTACTGAGCCGGCAACTCGCTCACGTGCTGGTTTCATTTCTTACGCTCCCAAAAGCTAGGTCCTACTGCTTGGTTAAATGGTGCTGCTGCAACTAAATATCCTTCTTCGTCAACTTTAATAGCTAATTGTGGCAGAGGTCTGGCGGATGGGCCAAAGATAACTTTCGCCCCAGTTGGCACATCAAAAGTGGATTGATGGCATGGGCAAAGCAGGTGTTTTGTGGTTTGTTCATAGAGCGCCACAGCGCATCCCATATGTGAGCAGATCTTTGAGAAAGCGATGATGCCTTGGTGAGTCCAGGAAAGTTTTTCGGCATCGAGGCGGAACTCTTCAGGTCTGATGCGAATCAAAAGCAGCGCGTCCTTAGCAATGCTATTTAATGAGCGGTGTTCTGGGTGTTCTATCTCGGGAAGTACGTGGGCAACGGCACCGACTTCAAGATCTTCGGGACGTAACCTGCGGTTTCCAGGATCGGTTACCAAGTGCACGCCTTCGGCCCAAGTAGTTGTATTAAGTGCATCCCCTGGCAGTGGGCCAAGATCGCGAAGTAGTAACAAAGGTGAGATTCCAACTAAACCGAGTGAAAGTGCGAGGGAACGTTTAATTAATGAACGCCGACCAAGGCCAACAGCGCCGGCTTCCTCTTTCACGGTTGCTATAAAAGCAGCCCGATCTTCATCAGATGAGCGCATTTCATGACGCTCGGCAATAACTTCGGTATCACTCATTAATGTTTTAGCCCAATGGACCGCACCTGCACCAATAAAAAATAAAGCGATCGCAAATCCCAATCCGAGAAAGAGTTGTTGCGCATGTTGATTTCCCAAAATTGGAATATATATGTAAAGGTTATTTTCGATGAAGATGTAGGAGTAGATGAAAAGGACAGTCCCAAGTGCTGATAACAAAAATAAGATTGCTACTTGTCGCTCTGCACGTTTTGCAGCAACCTCGTCATGATCAGCTTTTCGATGCGCGTGCGCAGGCAGGCCGGGATCCTGTAGCGGCTCAATCTCCTTGTTACTCAATTCCAAACCCCTGTCTTATCTTTACTTAACGAGATTTCGTGGTTAGCCATACTGCAATACCAATTAGCAAACCAATTCCCAGAACCCAACCAACTAAACCTTCAGTAACTGGTCCAACTTTTCCTAAAGATGCGCCACCTAATCCTTTTTCACTTTCAACGGCTTTGATCCACTTAATGATTGAAAGTTTCTCTTCTAGAGTGATCGCTTTATCACCGAAAACTGGCATCGCCTGTGGTCCGGTAATCATCGCTTCGTAAAAATATTTTGCTTCTACCCCCATCAATGTTGGTGCGTACTTACCTTGAGTGAGTGCACCACCTTGACCGGCAGCGTTATGGCACATTGCGCAATTTGTGCGGAAAAGTTCGCCACCTTCTGCGGTATTTCCATCACGTTCGAAAGTTAGGAGTGCTGCACCTGGAATTGCAGGACCTGGCGCAAGTGTTGCAACATATGCCGCTAGTGCAGCCGTTTCTTCCGCGTTGTAAAGCGGGGTTTTGCGCATAGCTTGTTGGCTCATATCAGCCAGCGGCATCCGGCCAGTTCCAACTTGAAAATCAACAGAGGCGGCGCCAACACCAATTAGTGCTGGAGCAATCCCGCCACCTTCAGCGTTTAGGCCGTGGCATGAAGAACAACCTCTTAAGAAAATTTGGCGACCTTCATCAACCATTGTCGAGCGAGCGTTACTTGCGGTTGCGCCAGGTGTAGTAACTGTTGCACCAATAAAAGCATAAGCATTGCCAACAACAATTAATGCTAAAAACAAAAGAACCGGAGCAGTGAGTCTTCGACGACGTAAGCGCGAAAGTCTTTTCACAGTAACAACCCCTACTTAATCAAGTAGATCGACGCAAAGAGTGCGATCCACACAACATCGACGAAGTGCCAGTAGTAGGAAACCACAATTGCGGTAGTTGCCTGATCATGGCTGTATTTTTTGGCATAACTTGCCCGAATTAGCACAATCAAAAATGCGATTAACCCACCAGTTACGTGCATACCGTGGAATCCGGTGGTGATGTAAAAAACTGAACCGTATGCGCTTCCACTTAAAGTAATACCTTCAATAGCAAGGTGTGCGTATTCGTAAACCTGACCGCCGATGAAGAAGGCGCCCATTAAAAATGTGAGCGCGAACCATTCGCGCATTCCCCATTTAGTGAATTGCAAAACCGAACCGGTGCGACGATGTTGGAAACGCTCGGCGGCAAAAACTCCGAGTTGACAGGTTACTGAAGACAAAACCAACACAGTTGTGTTCAAAGAAGAGAATGGAATATTTAAAAGCTCAGTTGATTTGAGCCAAGTAGCGGACCCGGAAACTTGACGCACAGTGAAGTACATTGCGAAAAGGGCTGCGAAGAACATCAACTCACTTGAGAGCCAGACGATGGTTCCGACGGCAACTAAATTGGGCCGCGTTTCAGCCGTGTTTTGCGAGTTTTCGGAGAGCGTGTTCACAAGGCGATTATTCCCGAAAATGGGTAGTAAATGCCTAATTGAGCGCTAGGGCAGGCACTATGCATAGGTGAGGCTTATCACTCGGGTAGAGTGCGCGCGTGAGCCATTCCGTAATCATCTACAGCGACGATTCATCTGTCCGTCGGGCAATTACTTTGGCGATTACCCCGAGGCCAGCCGCTGATCTGGGTCCGATCACCGTTAAAGAGTTCGCCACAGGTGCGGCGTTGCGGAGTTACTTAGATGAAGGCCACAAGGTGGATCTATTGATTTTGGATGGCGAAGCGGTCCCTGAAGGTGGAATGGGGATTGCCCGTCAGGTCAAAGATGAGATTTTTAATTGCCCGCCGACTTTGGTGATTATTGGACGCCCAACTGATGCCTGGCTAGCCAACTGGTCAAAAGCAGATGACACATTGCTGCACCCAATTCAGCCGCTGGAAACTGCAAATGCGGTCGCAAAATTATTGCGCCCAATTCCTGTTACTGCGTAAATTTCTTTAGATGAGCAATACCTCTTGGTCAGATGTGATCGGTGCTTTGAACTCTGGAATCGAATTAGATAGATCACTAGCAACTTTTGCAATGCGCGAAATTTTAAGTGGCAATACCGAACCAGATCAGATTAAAGAGTTTTTAATCGCCCATGCCGATAAAGGTGCAACTGCATCCGAAATCGGAGCATTTATTGAAGTTATGTACGAACATGCCGCGCCCCTTGAGATAACAGAGCGCGCAGTAGATGTGGTTGGAACCGGCGGAGATGGTTTTCATACCATAAATATTTCGACCGCATCTGCAATTGTTTCGGCAGCAACTGGTGCAAAAGTTATGAAACATGGAAATCGGGCGGCCTCATCTAAATCTGGTTCTGCTGATTTACTAGAAGCACTCAACATAAAAATCGATTTAGATGGTGTGGCAGTGGCAAAGATATTTAATGAAATTGGAATCGCTTTTGCTTTCGCTCCAAAATTTCATAGTGCAATGCGTTTTGCCGCTCCAATACGAAAAGAGTTGGGACGGCCGACCGTATTTAATATCTTGGGGCCACTTTCCAACCCCGCAAAACCGGCTGCGTATGCAATCGGCGTAGCGCTGCCAAATATGGTTGAACTTGTTGCTGATGTATTGGCAAGACGTGGCGTTGATGCTTTGGTCTTTCGTGGTGATGACGGGATGGATGAAGTTACTTTGACGGGATCTACCACTGTCTATGAAATTGCAAAAGGTGGCCGAGTCAAAGCCAGTATGGCACCAGAGGATTTTGGAATATCTCGTGCAGCAATTGAAGATTTGCGTGGGGGAGATGGGGCCGAAAATGCAACGCGGATCAAAGCGGTTTTCGCTGGCGAAACCGGTGCACCAAGAGATGCGATTTTGTTAAATAGCGCAATTACTTTGGTGGCTTACAACTTAAATATAGATTCCGAAAAAACTTTAGTTGAAAGAGTTGCCGAACAGATTCAAGTTGCAGCTCATGCGATAGATAGCGGGGCGGCGACAGCCTTAGTAGAAAAGTGGAGTCAACTTTCCAACTCTTTATGAGTAGAACGACCTTCCTTTTTTCTTAGTTAAGACAAAATCTTCAAGTGAATTGATACTGCTAACGCCATGGGATCCAACCCGATCGATCAGAGCGTGCAAAATTTCAACAGTTGCTTGCACATCTGCAAGTGCGCGGTGGGTCGGCATAATCTCAACTTCAAAAAATTCTGCCAGAGTTCCAAGTTTTACGTTGGGCAAATCATCTTGAGTTAAAACACTGCGGGCCATCCGCACTGTGTCTAAGACTCGGTAATCGGGCCAATCAATTTCAAGATTCAAAGCGGCGGCTGTCAAGAAACTTAAATCAAAAGGAGCGTTATGAGCAACTAAAACATTTTCATCTGGATCTCCACAAAAGGCCATAAAGTCGTGGAAGATATCTTCAAGTGGCGGCGCATCTGCGATAGTGAATTCATCAATCCCGGTTAAATCGGTGATGAACTCTGGAATTGGCATCATCGGGTTTATTAATGTTTCAAATTCAGCGATCTTTTCGCCGCCTTTAACTTTTATAGCGCCAATTTCAGTTATTCCAGCCCACACAGTAGGTGAAGCCCCTGTGGTTTCAAAATCCAAAAC
>BJFZ01000093.1 GCA_014190175.1 Actinomycetes bacterium
TTTGCCGTGCATAACAAGTTTAATGCCTAGAAGATTCCCAGGCGATGCGACGGTGGTGCCCCGAGTGGGGGTCGAACCCACACTGGGAGGATTTTAAGTCCTCTGCCTCTGCCATTGGGCTATCGGGCGTCTAGAAATCTAAGCCTACTCACCGTTAAAGTGAGGTAAAACCTAGCTTTTTCTTTGAGTATCTTTGTATTTGATATACAACACTGAAACTCCAACGCCCGCGCTGTTCATGACTACATCACGAAGGTCTGAGACGCGCCCAGGGATATTAATTTGAGTAGTTTCAATGGTAATTGTCGTAAGAAACCCTATTAAAAAAAGAATTTGGGGCTTTAGCTTTCCCCAGACCAAGAGCAGCAAAAAAGGCAGTGGCGCCAGCATGAGGAAATTTCCGAGCCATTGCAAGCTTCCACCGTAGTACAAAACATCATGAGCAAAGCTCGTAATAATTGAGCCAGTTTTAGCAAATAAAGGTTTTGAATGTGGGTTTACTAAATCAGGTCGGGGCAAAGAGACTGCTAATACGAAAGCGGCTATATAAAGAGACAGAGCAAAGCTTGCGACTTTAAATTTGCTTTTCACATTCAAATGATAACCCCTCACCCTCACCCTAGACTAGCGAAATGATGGACCAGATGCGCACAGTACCCAAGATTGCAGTTGTGTGCAGATACAACCAGGCACGTTCTGTCATCTCTTCGGCTGTACTTGCCCGCTATTTTCCGGATGCCAAGATTTTATCCGCTGGCATAGATGCAGTAGATGGAAGCCCAATTCCCGAGTCAATTCTTGAGATAGCAAGTAGCTGGGGAATCAATCTTCCCTATCTCACCTCTATATCTACATCTTCCGTTGTTCAAGATTTGCAAGAGGCAGACTTCATTGTTGTTGCCGAAAATGAATTTATCCCAATCCTGATGGAAGTGGGCATCAGTGCTACAAAAATAAAAAGCATGCAAGATGAAATTTTCACCCATGCCTTTATCCCATTTGACCCTATCGATCACCACGATGATGTCGTTTCAGTTGAGATAGCCAAGGCCGTGATGATAACACTTCAGCAAGTTCGATCACATGGATTCTTTCCTTTCAAAAATGATGTAGAGGTATTTATCCCATTTAGTTTTCAAGACTTTGAAAATGGGGTTGAACACATCTGGGACTATGCAAAAGAAAATGATGCTAGCTTATTATTTGCAAATTTCCGGGCGCCAGATTTTTCAATAGTTCAGAATTTAAATGTGCCGATTCGAGAAATGATTAAATTCAATAAAAATGGAGTACCTGAAGTCATCCTGGCTGCCCAGCCAAGTCAGTCCCCGTATCTCATTGCCTCTCGTTATGAGTTAGATAATGTTGAAAAATTTGCACTGAGTTTAAACTTTGAAGAGTGTGTCCAACAATTAGCTAAAGAGCATCCCCTTTTGATCATTACCGGCCCAGCAGAGATTGAAGGCAGACAATTTGCTGAACCTTTCCTTATCGCCTCTCATGCAACAAAGGGATTTCCCCTCACTTTCTAGTAATTCTGCAGTAGTTATGATTAATATCCTGATAAAGTTAAGTATCGTCCTGATGCTCTGGCGAGAATAAGTTAAATTGAATTTGAAGGTTCAAATAAAGAGTGGGGGGGTACATGGATTTAAAAGACTATTACCGCCTTGTACTAAGAAATTTGCCTCTCATTTTAGCCTGTACTTTTTTAGGAATAGCTGTTGCTGCCGGGATCACATTTACCCAAACACCTATTTATCAATCCAATGTTCAGCTTTTTGTTTCTACTCCTGCTTCAGCACTTGATATTTCAGGTTTAGCTCAAGGCAATAGTTTCACCCAGCAGCGAGTTATCTCATATGCCCAGATCATTAACGGCCCTGCAACGCTGAACCCAGTCATTAAGCAACTGAAGTTGCCTTACACCGAACAAGAGTTAGCTCGTAATATTTCATCTAAAGCCCCTCTAAATACTGTTTTAATAAATCTCACAGTCTCAGATCCGGATCCAGAGCGAGCTAGCGCGATTGCTAATGCTGTCGGAGCTCAATTCGGATCCACGGTGCAAGCTTTAGAATTCCAAGCAAATGCGTCAAGTATTGCCGTATCGATAGTTAAAAGTGCCGTACCTGCTACTACCCCCTCATCACCAAAGAAATCACTCAATTTACTCTTAGGACTAATTCTAGGTATTGGTTTAGGAATTGCAATGGGAGTGCTTCGCCTAGTATTTGATAACACTGTCAAGAATCAAGAACATCTCAACGGCGTAACTTTATTGGCAGCTATTAATTATGACGAAGAAGCTGCGACCAAACCCCTCATTTCGGACATTGGAAGGTATTCCCTGCGTACCGAATCTTTTCGAACCCTGCGCACAAACCTCCAATTTATCAAATCAGAGAAACCTCTTCATATTCTCACTTTTACATCCTGCGTTCCCGGTGAAGGAAAGACAACATCTGCTTTAAACATCAGCATTGCCCTTTCACAAGCGGGCTGCAAGACGCTCTTTATTGAAGGTGACTTACGTAGACCCAGGTCTGCAAAATACTTACGGATCGAAAAGGGAAGTATTGGGTTTACCGATATTTTGGCTGGCCGCTTACCTGCCATTACGGCGACTAACGTAAAGAAACTCGCCACAAAATGGGGAGAACACGATCTGCATTTCTTGCCCTCTGGAAAGATTCCTTCAAACCCTGCTGAGCTACTCAACTCCCCCTTAATCGACGAGCTCTTTGGGACGCTGCGAGGCATATATGACTATGTGATTATTGATTCTCCTCCACTTCTACCTGTTACAGATGCGGCAATTTTGGCTGCGAAAAGTGACGGCGCAGTATTAATTGTTAAGGCTGGAGATACACGCATTGGTCAATTCCGAGGCGCTCTCGAAGCCCTCAATGCCGTAGGTGCAAATACTGTGGGAGCGATCCTCAATATGATTCCTTTGGAATCACGCGATACCGAAGATTATGGCTGGAGATACGGCAAACCTTACAGATACAGCCGCGGCTATCGCGGCTATGGGAAGAAATATGGCGGCTATGGGAAGAAATATGGCGGCTATGGGAAGAAATATGGGGATGATTCCTATTCTTCATACGGTGCTAAAGAAAATATCCAAATCGGCCGAGCACCTTATTCACCCCGTCCAAAGGACCTAGAACAGATCGAATTTGATTCAATCATTGCTGAAATTTCTCGCAAGATTGATAAAAAGGCAGCAAGGAAACCTGCAAAAAAGAAATCTTTTCCAGTTAAGAAAAAAGTCTCACCAAAGAAAAACGTTGCAACCAGAAAACCTTCAGTAAACAGGCCAAGATAAATGAGTCCTCAACGTTTAGCCAGAAGTGGCACGTATTTCAAGCGCACCCAACTTAATTTCCTAATTGCTTTCGAGTCGATTCTTTTAATTATATTGATGGTTACCGCGATAAAAGTCCGCGATGTCGGCATTGTTTTTCAGTCTGACTATAAGAGTCAGATTTTGCTTTTTGCCTTTCCTATCATTTGGCTATTTGCACTAGCAGTTTTGGGTGCCTGGAATAATGATATTTTTCTAAGCAGGACAATTGCATATCAACGGCTAATTAATGCCAGCGTGATTACTTTCTTGATGTTCTCCTCTGCTTCCTACATTTTTAAAATTTCTATTTCACGCTTTGTTATTCTCATTAGTCTTGTTGGCGGAACTATTGCCCTCCTTGTTCTGCGTTGGATATTTTTCCGGGTAATCTTTTACAGAGTTAAAAACCAAGCCCAATCTGTTTGGTTAATTCTCGGAGAAGATTCAGAAAAAGAAATAATTCTCGAGAAACTTGCCTCAGAAAACAACTCTCATAGCCAGCATGCTCACTTACACAAATCAGGAAGTTCTTTTGAAGTTTGGCTTCAACAAATCCTTGAGTCTACAAAAGCGAGAAACCTAGAAAATATTTATATCTTGGATTCCAACCACTTTACTACCGACCAGCTACAGGCGATTATCTGGAACTTTGAAACTCTTGGTGCAAATGTTTATCTCACAGACAAACTGGGGATTGCGGCCTCACGAAGTACCAACGTTTTTATTGGAAATGAGGCTTGGGTAAGGTTACAAACACCTTCAGTAAATGATTCAATGAGAGTAGTTAAAAGGATTTTTGACGTGTTTGTTGCTGCTCTAGCTCTAATAATTTTATTACCCTTTTTTTTGCTGATTGTGCTCATAATCAAAATTACTTCTAAAGGCCCGACTTTTTATATTCAAAAACGCATTGGTCGTGAAGGTATTTTGTTCAATTTCCCTAAGTTCCGCACAATGTACCCAGGATCTGAGGAAGACCGATTAGCTGTATTAGGACGGCCTGATGAGTCAATGGCTGATCGATATAAATCAGATCCACGCATAACTCCCTTTGGACGATTCCTGCGTCGTTTTTCAATTGATGAAACACCTCAATTTATCTGTGTACTTCTAGGGAGCATGTCCCTTGTTGGGCCCCGCCCAGTACTGCCTGAGGAGGAACCCCAGATGGGTAAAATTGATTTCCGCCGTCACGTCGTTAAACCTGGGCTCACAGGAATTTGGCAAACCAGTGGCCGTAAGGAAACGAGTTGGGAAGAGCGCATGGCCATGGACATTGAGTATGTTCAAAAGTGGAAATTCACCTTAGATCTTGTTCTGATAGGCCATACAGTTCGTGCGATTATCAGCGGAGAAGGATCTTATTAATTACTCATG
>BJFZ01000094.1 GCA_014190175.1 Actinomycetes bacterium
CATTGGCCCCCTCCATAAATCTTCGGGCTTCATTCGCCGTGGGAGATTAGAAGGATAGACGCATGCTGGAACTAGGTTAATTACCTTTTTGATCCCTAGCTTGGTGCACATCTCTATTACATTCAAGATTATTCTTGAGTTTTCAGTTCCAAGTAAATAGGGCTCAGCGATATTCTTCTCAATCCCTCCTACAACCCCAGCAGCTAGTATCAAAATGTCGGGCTTAGAACTGAGTAAATGTCTCTCTAATGGATTGATATTTCGGAGGTCTAGTTGTGACTTGCCTAAGGTCTGCACGCTGTAATTAGGATTGGCTGCTAAATAATCTCCAATAGTAGTGCCGACTAAGCCTTGCCCAAGTATTAACACCTTTGACATAAATTCCCCTATTAGAAGTTTCTGTGATAGCTAAAATTAGATGTTGGAAAACGGCTTATGGTTAAACATTTTAAGCCCCTTTACAAGCTCTTCTAAGCCACTTCGAAGCGATACTGTTGGTTTGAATCCTAAATTCTCAATTTTTTGGTTTGAAACCACATAATTTCTCTGATCTGGATCTTTGCCCAAGGCCGCTTCAAGATAAGTAAAACTCGGAATAATCGATTGAATTTCACGGCATAGATCAACCTTAGAGATATTTGCTTCCGAAAGTCCTACATTGAAGATTTGCCCTTTAAAATTTTTTTCATCGTTTAGTCCAAGATTAAATGCTTGAATTACATCTTGTACATGTATGTAATTTCGCTTAAAGTGCCCCTCAAAGAGAATTACAAAGCCATCAGAAATCGCACGGTAGACAAAGTTGTTAACTAGTAAGTCAAGGCGCATACGGGGAGAAATCCCAAATACGGTTGCTAATCGAAAACTTGTTGCATTTGGAAACTCCAGAAGTGCGTTTTCAATGGTAACTTTATCACGCGCATACAGTGATAAAGGATTTAATGGAGAATTCTCATCACAATAGTTATTCTTATCTCCACTTCCATATGCGCTATTAGTGGTCGGCATAAGTATGCGCTGTTGAGAACTCAAATGCTTCAAAAGCCAGAGGATTGAATCCTTATTTATGGACTGTGCTGCAATAGGATCATTATCGCATGCAGGGGCTCCAACAACTGCTGCAAGTGGAATAATTACATCGGCTCTAGATAAATGTTCTTTCATTAAAGACTCATCGCGAACATCGCCAAACACTAAGGATAACTTTACATCGCGTATAGAAGAAGCCAAACTTGTTTGCTTGTACATAAAATTATCAATTACAGTTACCGCGTGACCTTGGCTTAGAAGATTTGGAACTAAAACTGATCCAATATAACCAGCCCCGCCTGTTACAAGAATATTCACGGTGTTATGGCCTTTCTAAAAAGATTGTCCTCAACTAATTCGGTTATTACATGATAAGCGAGCATATGACACTCTTGGATATGTTGTGTATTTTCTGATGGGACCTCTATAGAAATTTCTGCTAACGAAGAGACCTGGCCGCCACTTCTTGTGAATGCGATGGTGGTTAGTCCTAGGGATTTCGCCATATTGATTGCAACTAGGCAATTCTTAGACGCTCCGCTCGTGGTTAGGGTAATAAGGATGTCTCCGGGCTGTCCATAAGCCTCAACTTGCCTAGAAAAAACATTCTCAAATTGAAAGTCGTTTGCAATTGAAGTCAAAATTGAAGTGTCTGTAGAAAGAGCTAAAGCGGGCAAGGCCTTTCGATCCAAATCTCTAGAAAATGCATTTACAAATTCTGCGGCAAAATGTTGAGAGTCTGCGGCACTCCCACCGTTTCCACAGATGAGCACTTTCTTGTCATTCTTAAAAGCGAGCGCAATTACATCAGCTGCAGAACTTATTGCCCTAGCTGCTTGGAGTTCAAACTCGGGTATTAAGTTAGCGAGTTCTTGGAAACGAATCATCACTTTTCCCATTCAAAAATCACCCCGATCTTTCTCAGCTAAAATCCATTTAGCAGCACTTTCAAGTGTGTCTGAATAGTAGTCTGCAAAATGGCTTTTCTTAGCATCACCCTGCAGTTGTATGGTTTTACAGCCAAGGTCTCTCCCAAATAGCATGTCACTTTCTTGATCGCCAATCATAAAACTCATCTTAGGATCTAAATTATGTTCAATCATGGCTTTACGGCCAAGGCCTATTTCAGGCTTTCTGCATTTGCAGCCCCTATTTGGAAGATGGGGACAGTAATAGACAAAGTCAAGGATAATTCCTAAGGGTTTTAGGAAATTTACTATTCTCGCATTGACCATTTCGATTTCTAAATGAGTCGCTAATCCTCGGCCAATTACAGATTGATTACTAATAATTCCAAATCTAAAATCAGCCTTATAAAGTAATCGTAGGGCGGTGTCTAGACCATTCTTAAATTGTACTAGATCTGGATTTACAAGATGGTGGACATGTTTTATGAGTGTCCCATCTCTGTCGAAAATAACGTACGCCTGTTTCACTCAGTCTCCATGATAGACACTTATATAACTCCAGATGCTCTCCGAGTTAAATACTCCTCTACAATCCACTTTCCAAAGGGTAGGGCGCTTGTCCAGCCAGGCGAAACTGCGTTCAGCACATGAACCGAATTCAAGTATTGCTTTACAACAAAATCCTGTTCTAGCTTGCCAGAAGGCAGATGCACCAATTGGGCCCGTATTCCTGGAGGTTTCTTCTCCCACCTCTTTACATCGCGAGCACCAGATACAAGCTCGGTGGATTCCCTTACCAATTGCTTTAAAACTATTTTAGGCCATTCAGATTTTAAAATCGCTCCAAAATTATGGCTCTCCCCTCTCATGAGTGCAACTGAACCTTTTATTGCTTGAATTGAATCTGAGAGTGACCAACCTTCTCGAAACGAGTATTGTTCGCGTCCGAACAGTGGAATTGCTGTTGGGCCAATTTTGACTAATCCGTCCACTGTTAATGTGAAGTGGACTCCAAGGAATGGATTTACTGGGTGTGGTACTGGATACACAAGTCGTTGAAGAGGTAACTCACTTCGGTCAGTCACACGGTATACGCCCATGAAAGGCAGCATGGCATACTCAAGTCCTACATTTATTTGGCGAGAAATACGATCAGCTTGTCCACCTGCTGCATTGACAATAAATTCTGCTTCATAAGTGTCATTGAGTGTACGGACCATCCCTGATGTGACTACAAGCTTAATTTTAGTATCGAAATCAATTCTTCCACCGAGACTCTGAAATTCAGTTTGTAGCGCTCTAATTATCTTTTGAGGATCTGATACTGCAGTAGTTGGAGACCACAAAAATCTATTAGTTGTTCGTGCAAGGGGCTCGTATTTCTTAAGTAAAGATTCGTCAAGTAACTCGAGTTCTACTCCATTTTGCAATCCGCGCTTAAACAAGAGATCTAAACGTGAATCCTCTTCAATATTTCTAGAAACAACCACTTTACCAAACTCACGGATAGGTACTCCGTACTTCTTTGCGATCTTATGAAGTTGTATATTACCTTCACGGCAAAATTTAGCTTTTAAAGATTCGGATGAATAATAAAACCCGGCATGAAGTACACCTGAATTTCTACCAGTTGCGTGTTTACCGATTTCATTCTCTTTATCCACACTTATGACTTTTTTACCAGGATTTGCATTTAAGTAGGCGATACCAATTGAAATTCCGATTATCCCCGCACCAATTATTAGTAAATCACATTTGACGCGCTCTTTAGGCATAAATAAAGAATAACTTACTTACCGTTTTTATGCTTTGGGCGCAATAACAGAATAGAATTGTGTCCATGAGAAAGGTTCTGGTTATCGCAGCTTTGAAGTCTGAATTTTTCACTACTGCTGGCCCTATCGATAAGATTTATTACACCGGAATAGGCAAAATTAATTCGGCGAGAATGACAACACAGTTAATCTTAGAAGAGAAACCTGAATTAATTCTGAATGTCGGTACTTCTGGATGTTTGCAAGAACGTTTTCTTGGTGAGGTTTTTGGAGTTCATGAGGTACTAGAGAGGGACATGATTGCCGAACCCTTGGCCCCTCGTGGCACAGTTCCATTGAGTGACCAGCCCTCTTTGTACAGATCTCGTTTTGGCACCGCTCGATGCGCCACTGGTGACTCATTTGTAACCACAAGGGATCAATGGCTCATAGATAACCGTGTAGATTTAGTAGATATGGAGCTCTTTGCGATTGCTAAAGTAGCATCGCATTATGGAGTTGAATGGAAATCAATTAAATTTGCAAGTGATTTGGCAGACGAAAATGCAGCCAAGCATTGGAGTGATTCACTTGTAAAAGCAAATTTGAAAATCAGCGAAATGATTGAATCAGCTCTTTTTTTGTAAAAAAGTTTTAATCGAGGCGAACAACACCGCTAAGTGTGTTCAGGTGCACGGCAACGATACCGTTTTCGCCATCGTTATCTGCCGGTGATAGCCAGACAACTTCAACATTATCGCCAAGGGCTTTTGCGGTATCTGATCCAAGATAACTTGTAATAGTTGCTTCATCTCCTGCGATCTCCACTTTAACGATTGTTGCAACGGCCTTGCCATCTGTTGAGGGGTGGTGGTTTTCAATCCACTCGATGAAGAAGGGAAGCTGGCGATCCTCCAAAGTGCCAAGCACACCGATCTGCTTCCAGCGAATATCTGTGCCATCTGGCTTAGTA
>BJFZ01000095.1 GCA_014190175.1 Actinomycetes bacterium
TGGATACACCGTGCGCGGTTATGCAGATAACGCCCTTGATGCAAAGCGTGAGAACTTAGTTCCCATTGGTTTGATTGCTGGAGCAAAAATAATCAAGGCAATTGGTGTGGGCGAACTACTTACTTATAATCATGTTGAGCTCAAAGCAGATTCATTGATTGTAAAACTTCGCAGAGAACAAGACCAACTAGGTTTGACCTACGCTTCTTAATATTTTAGATAAAACAATAGGCCCTCATCACTGAGGGCCTATTGTTTTTGTAACTAGAAGGTGTGTATTGCCTTTATTGCGTTACTCTTGAAGATATATTGTGCTTTACCTTCATCTTTACAAGGATCGAAATTGCTAGAGTTACTGCACCTAGAATTCCAATACCTGTCCATCCTCCAATATCACTGAGCCAGTAGAACAACCCAGTCATTGGATTTGCACCATCAACAAGTGATGAAACCATTCCACCAGTTTCATTCTTGAATCCAGAACTAACTGCAACTTCTGTCAGTGTTGGAGCGATAGCTGTTGCGATGAATAGTCCGCCGCCAATAAGGATTGCTCCACCAGCAACAGACCTAATGATGTTTCCACCGAAAATTGGAACCATCAAACAAACGATAAATGGGATAGTTGCAAGGTCAACCAGTGGGAAAACCTTGTTACCAAGTGGTGCAAGTGCGATTGCAGTTAGAAGAGTTACCGGAACCAGAATAAGTGATGTTGCAATTACAGCTGGTTGTCCAATCACTACTGCTGAATCTAGACCAATATAGAACTTGCGTCCTGGGAAGCGCTTGCCCACAAATGAGCGAGCAGCCTCTGAAATAGGAACAAGACCTTCCATCAAAATTGCAACCATACGAGGTAGCAACAACATGACGGCGGCCAGAGTGATTCCGAGGCCCAAGATTGCAATGATGTCCGCACGCGGATCATCAAGTCCAAAGCCTGCTACACCAAGTGCAAGACCGATAAACAAGCCCAGCATTGTTGTCTCACCAAAGATTCCAAATCGCTTTTGGATTGACTCTGGATCAGCTTTTAACTTATTGAATCCTGGAATGCGATCAAATAACCAGTTCAGTGGATACGCAAGAATTGCATAAGCCGCTGATGTTCCATGTGGAAATGAAATATCTGGATAGTCATAGTGCGCTTGAATTCGCGGTGCAGCCCAGTCGGCTAATGCCAGAGTTAACATCATTGCAATCAATGCTGTCACGATTCCCTTGGCGTAGCTCTCTGTGATTGCTGCTACTAGTCCACCAATAAATGCGAAGTGCCAGTAGTTCCATAGATCAATGTCAAAAGTTTTGGTTAGGCCAATAGCTAACAAGAAGATATTCATTAACAAACAGATCGGAATTATGATTGCTCCAACTTTAGAGCCGAATGCGATAGCAGCACTTGCTGGCCAGCCGACATCGACAATTGTTAGATCTACATTAAAGCGATCTGCTAGACCTTGCGCTGCTGGGCCAACTTTGCCGAACAAAAGGCCAATAATTAAACCGATACCGATAAATCCGATACCGATGGTAACGCCAGCACGAAATGCTCGCGGGAGTTTTTCGCCTAGCATTAACCCGAACACTGTAATCAGGACTGGAAGTGCAATTGAAGCTCCCAAGTCCAAAAACAGTTTACTAATAGATTCTAAAATGCCGTTCAAGATTTCCTCCTAACCAAAAAAACTGACAGAAATTCTGTCAGCTAAGTGCTTGTGCAATCTTCTCCAACGTTGCTTCATTGCCTATTCCAGTTAAAAAGGAGAGGCCTTGAATCACAGGGATTTTTACGGTGGAGGGGATAGGGGTTGTGGCAACGATTAAATCGTATCCTTCGATGCCGCGCACAATGTCCATTACTTTGCCTTGGGTAACTACAACAGGAATACCTCTTGATGAACAAAAGTCTTTGATTTTTATGGCAACCACTGTTGATGTCGCAACACCAGTGCCACATATAACTAGAACTTTTTTACTCATCTAGCATCCCGTCATTAACGCCTTTGGCAAATCAGGTTGTAAAAAGTGTATAGCGGGGGGTCCTAAATAACACTAGATTTCATTCATGACTTCAGGAATTCGACTAATTGACCATCTAGTTGCGCATGAACTAGAGGCTGATTCTGCCGAACAAGCACTCGAAAAAATCGCCCAATGGGGTGATGCGGCTGGCCTATTTAAGAGTACCTGGCTCGAAGCTGCAATCAAACGAGAGTCAGAATTTCCAACTGGTTTACCAACTCTGATTCCTGTTGCAATTCCACATACTGATTCTGTTCATGTAAATGCTGATGGAGTTGGTTTCTTTAAACTTAAAAATCCAATTGAGTTTGGAGAAATGGGTTCATTGGATGAAAAGGTTCAAGTAAAAATGATTTTGCCACTACTTATTACTAATCCAGCAGAACAAGTTGATTTACTTATGGCTGTTATTGGATCACTACAGGATGCAGAATTTTTGAACGCCTTAGATGCAGCGAGTAGTACTGAAGAAATAATCTCTATCTTTCGTGGGGCTGGACTTTAGTTCCTACTTCTCCTTGGGGTTAAGCCCTAGCTCTTCCAAAAACGCCCGCTGACGTTTAGTCAGCGGGTCTTTTGTTTTCTCTGCCCGCACCTCTTTGGGATCTGGTCTAAGTGTTGGGTGCAGCCCTAATTGGCGGCGCTTTTCTTCCTGCAGTTCAGTAAATAATCCAGCGTTACGGTCCTTCTTTGCATGGTGCTTAGCAATGATTTCAGCGGCTTTTTCAACAGGATCCTTCTTTTTGCGCCGGCCCAACATGTGGGCAAGCATGACACAATTGCCCCATGAAATCAGGAATGAAAGCCGCACTCATTGTGCTGGCGGCGGGTGCTGGATCTCGCTTTGGTCACTCCGCAAATAAGGTCTGGTTACCGCTAAGTGGTCGCCGCATCATTTCTCGCTCTTTAGTAAATGCAGCTAATAGTTTTAATAAGGCTCGTATCATTTTAGTTATCCACCCAGATGATGATGCGATGGCCCAGACAACCCTTGAGCGCGAGGTACGCGGCATTAAGGTCGAAATCGTTCATGGTGGTGCTAGTCGCCACGAAAGTGAATACAACGCACTTACCTATATTGCTCCACAAATCGAGTCTGGTGAGATTGAAGTTGTTTTGATTCATGATGGTGCCAGACCGCTTGCAACCCCTGCACTCTTTCGCCAGATTGCCGATGCTGCGCATCGTCACGGAGGTGCAATTCCAACAGTTGCCGTTGATCCTCGTGAGATGGATACGGTGAGAGAAGATAGAGTGGTACGAGTTCAGACTCCACAAGGGTTTCTTGCACCACAATTATTATTGGCATATCGTAAAGCCGCAGATGATGGTTTCACCGGAACTGATACTGCGGCTTGCATGGAAAAGTATTTTCCAGAGGTAAAAACGATGGCAGTAAATGCCGATGTATCAAATGTGAAAATTACATATCCGCAAGATTTAGCAATTGCAGAGCATGTATTAGCGCGAAGGGGGTACAAAGATTGAGTAATGAAGTCTTAGAAGCTGAACTTAACTGTGTGCACTGTCGTAAAGAGAGCCTGCATCAGCTTGTCTATGCTGGGCGCCTATTAGTTTCTACTACATGCGGGGTTTGTAATACACGCGTTGAGCATGAGAGCAATGATTTATGGGATCACTACATTAAAGATTTACCCCACCGAATAGCCACTAAGCCTTTTAGGCTCTGGAAGCGTTTCTGGAGAACTCCTAAGACCCTGCTCTGGAATTTGCCAAAAGCGACCTTTGGTAAGCCAATTAAAATGCTACGAGAGTATAAGAATCTAAAAAAGCAGGATTAAATTTAAGCAATACTCTGCCGCCAGTGAACAAATGACTCCATGAGTTCTACTTCAGCAACAGAGTTGACTCGTAATGATTCTGGATCAGCTTCCACATTCATCGTTTTTGCATCCTGATTGAGTGGAACGAACCAGGTTGAATTATTGCCATTAAAGTCAATCGCACTCAAGTAAATGATTTCAGGGGTTGAAATGCGAAGCACTGATGTTCGATCAATGGTGCCTTCAATAGTCTCTTCGTTCGAAATGCTTTTGAGAGTCTCAGTAAAGGCACCAGCTGGACGAACGGCTTGAACATCACCAATCAGAGCCTCAAGCACACGATGAAACTGGATTGTCCTAGTCAATGGACGCTGCGAATCATGAATTGCGACTAAGTCACAAGGAGTTGAATTTTTAATTGCCTGAGCTAGGGAGTGAGGATTACTTGGATCACACACAAGAATTTCGCAATCAAAATCTAAGGCTTTTGAAGCATCCTCTAGAGCAATTGCCAGGTGGGTTGAGATTCCCGTTTCAACGCTAAAGGCGTGAGCAACAGAAAAACTTGTCGCTAATATCGAGTTCTTTTCTAATCGCTCAAATGCAACTGGCGAAGTTACTGCCACTACAACTTTTAAGGCAAGAGGGCTCACAACTTAAGAAGCGAGAACCTCGTCAAGGATTACTGCAGCCTTTTCTTCATCAGTGCGCTCTGCAAGAGCTAGCTCTGAGATAAGGATCTGCTTCGCCTTGGCGAGCATGCGCTTTTCACCAGCTGATAGACCAC
>BJFZ01000096.1:0-3386 GCA_014190175.1 Actinomycetes bacterium
CAAAAGTGACCCTAGATGCAAGTAGGTGTGGAGTTCCCCAAGCTCGTAAACGGTTCTTTCTGATAGGTGGACTCGACTTCGAACATGATCAGCTTGAAGAAGACCTACTCAATGGGCAATCCGATAAACAGATGACGCTTTATGACTATTTTGGTGACTCCCTTGGCTTCGAACACTATTTCAGAGTTCCAAGAACCTACCAGCGTAGGGGAGTTTTCAGCATTCATGAGCCGGCAATGACAATCAGAGGCGTTGATAGGCCTGTACCTTCAGGATACCCACCACATCCAAATGATTCTGCGCCTATTACCAAGAAAATTAGAACGCTCACTCAAAAGGAGCGCAGCCTAATTCAAACGTTCCCTGAAGATTTCATTCTTGATATTGCGAAAACTAATGCAAATACATTGATAGGAAACGCTGTGCCGGTCAAGCTTGCCGAATATGTGGCAAGAATCCTGAAGAGGCATATCGATGGCAAGTAAGAAGCCAAGAGTCGTTGATCTTTTCTCGGGATGTGGGGGAATGACTCTGGGATTTGACAAAGCGGGTTTCAATGTTGTGGCAGCTTTTGATAACTGGAAGCCCGCCGTGGAGGTCTACAGGGCAAACTTTAATCATCCGATTACACAAATAGATTTAGGTAAAGATGAAGCTCTGGACCTAATCAAAAGAGAAAATCCAGATGTAATAGTTGGCGGTCCACCATGCCAGGATTTCTCAATTGCAGGTGGCAGGGACTTCACTGGGAAGCGTGCCAATTTGACTCTTAGATATGCTGAAATCGTAATCGCTACATCGCCTAAATATTTTGTGATGGAGAATGTTTATAACATTCAGGGAACACCGGTATTGAACAAGGTTCTTGAGCAATTTTCAGAAGCTGGATACGGATTAACGCATGGAGTGTTCGACGCAAGTTTGATGAATGTTCCTCAAACACGTAAACGGTATTTCGTCATTGGTGAACTTCGCGGAGAAGATAACGGAATACGGAATCTAATAGACGAGTCACTTGCCGAAGAGAGTATGACGGTGCGTGAGTACCTTGGCGACAAACTCAAGACTGACTTCTATTACATGCATCCACGCAGCTACGCACGAAGAGCTATATTTTCTATCGACGAACCAAGTGCAACCATTAGAGGCGTAAATCGACCAATCCCGCAAACTTATCAATTCCATAATGCCGATGCGGCTAAAAGTTTTGAGAAGATCCGTGCTCTTAACAGCATGGAAAGAGAACTGCTGCAAACATTTCCTGAAGATTTTGTATTTCTGGGTCCAAAGACATCAGTCGAGCAAATGATTGGAAATGCAGTTCCAGTAAATATGGCTAACTTTATTGCTCAAAGGCTTATGGAGAAGATCAGTGGCAAATCTAACTGAAGACATACATGAGAATCTGAGTAAGGTCATTTACTCAGATTTCTTAATGTATGTGGTCAGTATCCTCAGAGCCACTAATACGCCTGGCATCACAGTTACTCGAATTGAAGAGAAATACAAAGGATCACCATCTGAACCAATTCAGTATTTTGACCGAGCCATATTTGCTAAATTTAGTCCAAAAGTTTCTGTGAGTTCACTAAACGCTTTAATCAAGAATCTAAAAAAGACGCCTTTACTCGTTTTTGGGATTACGAGTGAGCTGGTTATTGCACGTAATACGAGAACAAATGAAGAAATTCAGTTTCACCCAGATGAAATTGCATCACATTTGCTGTTTTTATTACCCCTAATACAAGGTGTTAGAGGTCAAGCATCAAACCAAGAAGCTTGGAAGTTTGCAGAGCTGATTACAGTTCTCAAAAACGAACTGGTAAGGAATCTTGACTCCCAGCAAGAAAAACAGCAAGTACCTAGTTTCATTCTAGAACTTATCAAAGCAAGCGTCTCTCAGTATTTTGTTCAAGAAAATCAAGACATTTCGGCCTTAAAGCTGGTCGAGCAGGAAATACCAAAAATAAAGAGTAAGAAGTACTCAGAAATTATCTCGGCACATGCAATTTCAAGTTCAAAGAGTGAAGCTTCGTTAGTTAAATATATGCACAATCTGGATTCGAAGACTCTCGGTTTGATCAGGAATGTCTTTCTATATGATTTCAGCCAAATAGATTCTGAGATATTGGGATCTTTGATTTATAGAATTGTGAATACTGAAGAGGGAAATCGATCACATATGGTTTCCGAGGAAAATTCACTAAAGATTATCGGACCTCTTTTAGTTGAGCCTTACTTGATTCATTTAACAAAAGTTGATGCTGACTCAAAAGAGTATGCAGCATTGGTAAGGCAGGTCCTTGATTTTACATTTCTAGATCCAACAAATGGAACAGGAAATCTCCTAGCAACTGCAATGAACAAGATTGCAACTTTTATTTCGTTAACAGGAAAGGCTAACGATTCTGACCTGAATATTGAGAATTTCATTGCGATTAACGAGGATCCGATAGGCGCTGAAATTTCAAGGATTATCATTTGGTTCACTTACTTGAACTTAATGTTCACTCCAGGAACCGTAAAGCAAAGGGAATTAAGGGAAACCTACAAGAAGATTCTCGTCTTTGAAAACAATCCTCTCGAACTTAGTTGGAAAGTAGCGCCCGGAAAAAGTCTTCCTAGGTTTATTTTTGGCGTTCCAACATTCAAGGGTTGGCACAAAATGTCAGACAACGAGAAGGACTTATTCAACAATGTTGCCGATTCATTCAATCCGTCCAACTTGGACTATTCATCCGCTTGGCTAGTGAAAGCGGCAAAGTTGATTTCTGGCACCGAATCTCAAGCTTGTTTTGGTCTGACCAACTCTTTGGCTCAAGGGAAGCAGGTGCAACTTCTTTGGCCTAATATTTTTGAACACGGGATAGAGATTGCGTTTGCTTATCCCAGTTTCAAATGGTTAAACGATCCCAAGCAGAATACGGGTGTAACCGCCGTGATAGTTGGGATCAGAGCGGAAGGTAAGTTCGATTTACCGCCAACTATCAGACAAAATGGTCAGGTTCGTAAAGTAAAGGTTATTGGGCCCTATATCGTAGATGGAATGACCAAGATTATTGAGTCCCAAACGAAGCGCACAGTGGGAAGCCAATTGCCTCACATGGTCAAGGGCAATATGCCGTACGACAATGGAAATCTGCTGTTAACTCCAAACGAAAAGGAAGCTCTAGTGAAGGCGGCACCTGCCGCTCAAAAGTTCATTAAACGCATAGTGGGTTCTGATGAATTCATAAACTCCATTGAACGTTTTTGTATTTGGATTCCAAATGAAGAACTTGAAACAGCGTTAGCAATTAAGCCCATTGCGGATCGAATTCGGGAAGTGAAGAAATTTAGATTGTCAGGTAAAGATGAAGCCGCAAAGAAGTTGGCAGAAAAGGCAC
>BJFZ01000096.1:3396-4556 GCA_014190175.1 Actinomycetes bacterium
CACATCAGTTCAGGGAATTTAGAAGCACGCAAAATCAGACACTAGTAGTTCCTTCGGTGTCGTCAGAAAATCGTCGTTTTATTCCTATGGGATTTGTTGGTCCCGAAACTATTGTTTCTAATCTTAGTTTTGCAATTTATGAATGCCCTGTTTGGGTATTGCCAATTCTAAGCTCATCAATGCACATGACTTGGGCAACAACTACCTGTGGAAACTTAGAAACACGAATTCGATATTCAAGTCAACTTTGCTACAACACTTTTCCTCTTCCTGTCTTAAGCCAAGAACAACAAAGGGATTTAGCTAAATTAGCTTTCGATCTCATTGCTTGTCGTGAAAAGTTTCCAGATAAATCATTAGGAGACATGTACTCGAAAATGCCTATTGAGCTCGAAAAACAGCATCTTGTCATCGATCGGTATGTTGATGGCATATATGGATTGAATGGCTCAATATCAGACCAAGATAGATTGCGAAAATCGCTCGAAATCTATGCAAAATAGGGGATAATCAACGCATGGAAAATGTATATCTCGCTAAGTACGCATCTGACGGTTCCTCAACCTCGTGCGACTCCCTTGGTATGCGCCCTATGCAGTCACGTGCTTTTTCACAAAGCGGTCAAAAATACCTTTTAATCAAAGCCCCTCCAGCTTCTGGAAAGTCCAGAGCCCTCATGTACATCGCTCTGGAGAAGTTGAAATCGAAGAGTGTTAAGAAAGTAATTGTTGCTGTTCCTGAAAGATCTATCGCTAAATCATTCGCAAATACTGACTTGAAGTCAGGCGGTTTCCATTCAAATTGGGAAATCAATTCCAGATACGACCTTTGTTCTGCTGGAGGAGAAACTAGAAAAGTACAACTTTTCCTTGATTTCCTGAAGTCAGAGGAGACTGTTCTTCTTTGCACGCATTCAACTCTTCGTTTCGCTTTTGAGAAGGCCGATATCTCTGACTTCAATGACGTTCTTATTGCCATAGATGAGTTTCACCATGTATCCATTCATGAAGATAATCAGCTAGGAACACTTTTACGGCGGGTAATCTCGGAAACTACGGCTCATATGCTGGCAATGACAGGTTCATATTTCCGAGGGGATTCGAATGCAATACTATCGCCGGAGGATGAGGCAACATTTACAAAAGTTACTTATAACTACT
>BJFZ01000097.1 GCA_014190175.1 Actinomycetes bacterium
CGCCCATGATGTATTGCGCATCAAAGGCGTGTAACGGTTGTCCAAGTTCTAGCATCACATAATTTGTAATATCAACAGCTAGCGAAATAGATCTCATTCCGCACTTTTCAATTCTTCTTTGCATCCAAAGTGGAGTATTTTTCTTCACATTTACATGATCTAATGTTCTGATGTAGATTTGATCAGCACCTGTTTTGTCTTCTATCTTCACACTTACTGCTTTTGGATTCTTATTCTTCCCAAACTTCTTAGCGACTTTGGGATCAGCAGGATCCACATATTTCACCTGGAGTGAGCCAGCTAATTCTCTCGCCAATCCCCTAACTGACATTGCATAACCTCGATCAGGGTTTACTGCGATATCAAAAATTACATCACTCACATCTAAAAGAGCCTTGGCATCTTGGCCAACCTTGCCCTCTTGCAAAACAATGATTCCCGCATGCTCATCACTTATGCCAATTTCTTTTGCTGAACAAATCATGCCGTCGCTGACTTTGCCATAGGTTTCTCTCGCTGAAATTTTGAAATCTCCTGGCAGTACCGCTCCTGGGAGTGCAACTACCACTAGATCATTTACCTTAAAATTGCGTGCTCCGCAAATAACATAACGTGTCTTCTTTTTGCCAACATCAAGGCAGACAAATCTGATTGGTTTCTTATGTCCAGATAATTCTTCGATTGAAAGAACCTTTCCAACAACTATCGGTCCCTTTAAATCTGCGCCTTGCTCTTCAATTCCTTCAACTTCAAAACCTACCTTTATAAAAGCTTGTGAGATCTGCACTGCATTAATCTTTGCGGGAATGGCTACAAACTCTTGCAACCAACTTAATGGAATCTTCATTTTTTACCCACACCAAAACTTTGTGAAAAACGAACATCACCCTCAACGATGTCATGCATATCTGTAATGCCGTGCTTAACCATCAAGGTTCTTTCTAACCCCATGCCAAACGCAAACCCCGAGTATTTTTTGGTATCTACTCCGCATGCATCCAAAACTTTATGATTAACCATTCCGCAGCCGCCCCATTCGATCCAGCGACCATTGAAAAATACATCCACCTCAGCAGATGGTTCGGTGAAGGGGAAAAAGCTTGGACGTAATCTTGTTTTTACTGCATCACCAAAAATTGATTTAGCGAAGAAATCTAAAGTTCCTTTTAAATCACCCATAGTTATATTCTCATCAATAACTAAACCTTCAACTTGATGAAAAACTGGAGTGTGAGTGGCATCTAATTCATCCGCTCGATATGTCTTGCCTGGACAAATTACATAAATTGGTGGTTTTTCATTGAGCATGGTTCTGATCTGAACTGGTGATGTATGGGTTCGTAAAACCAGTTTGGCTTCAAGTGGTTCAACGAAAAAAGTATCCTGCATTGTTCTAGCTGGATGATCGGCTGGGATATTAAGCGCGTCAAAGTTCAGCCATTCAGCTTCAAGTTCTGGGCCCTCGGCAACTTTGTAACCTAGACCAATGAAAAGATCATTAATCTCGTTGGTTAATATCGTTAATGGATGCAACCCACCTTTGAGAGTTCTCCTACCTGGAAGAGTTACATCAACTTTTTCGGTAAGTAACATTTGCGTATCTCGAAGCGCAGTTAATTGGGAACTTCTTAGTTCAAAGGCTTGATTAACATCAGCACGAGCTGCTCCGACTAATTTACCGAATTGTGCTCGAAGGGATTGATCAACAGTTGCTAAAGCTTGGTTAGCTTTAGCTAGCGCAGATTTATCGCCAACGTAATCAATTTTTACTTGTTTTAATGCATCTAAATCAGAGGCTGATTCAATGGCTTGAAGCGCCTGTGCCAGATCTTCGGCAATTTTATTCTGATCCAACGACATAATCTGCCTAGTCTATAAGGACAGACCTACAGAATGCAGGACAATTGCCGCTGCGCTAGCCACATTTAAAGACTCAGCAAAGCCTTTCATCGGAATAGCCACGGTCGCTATCTCACCAGGCAGATCTGGCAGGCCACGAGCTTCATTACCAAATATCCAAGCTGATGGTGTTGTTGAAGTTTTAGCAACAAATGTTGAATCAAAAGATTCTTTGCCATCACCAGTTAACGCAAAAAGTGAGACATTATTTTCAATTGCGCCGGAGATAAATTCATTCATATCTACATCGCTGACTACTGGAATATGCCAGAGTGAACCAACAGTTGCTCTCACAGTTTTCGGATTGAATACATCTACGCTTTCATTTGAAAAAACTACGGCATCAAATCCAGCTGCATCGGCGCTTCTAATCACAGTTCCGGCATTACCTGGATCTTGAATCTGCCAGAAGAAAGCAATCTTCTTAGGCTTTGACTGCCACAGATCTTGCAACTTTAAAGTCTTGGTTGAACATAAAGCGATTATTCCTTGTGGGGATTCAGAATCGGCCATTGCATTCATAACCTGATCAGAAACCATTATCACTTCATGTTTGTCTAGAACTGCAGCATCTAAAGATGCTGCCAATTTGCTCATTCCAGATTCAGTTACATAAACTCTTTTTACCGCCAGACCCTCTACTAATTCCGGATTTAGCGCTTCCCGAACTGCTTGAATACCTTCGGCGATAAAAGCATTTTCTAGCTCACGATTTTTCTTACCCCTGGAACCAATAAGAGCCTTAACTCGCTCTATATGAGGCGAATTAAGGCTCGTAATATTTTCCATCTCTATTTAATTAATTAGAGATTAATTAAGCAGTTACAACATTCTTGCGAGCAATCTCTACTAATTTAGAGAAAGCTGCAGGATCATTTGTTGCAAGTTCAGATAAGACACGGCGATCAACTTCAATACCGGCTGTCTTTAAACCTTGGATTAAACGGTTGTAAGTCATACCGTTCGCTCGGGCTGCTGCATTGATGCGCTGAATCCAAAGACGACGGAAGTCACCTTTTTTATCTTTACGATCATTAAATGCATAAACAAGAGAGTGAGTTACCTGCTCTTTTGCCTTAGAAAAAAGACGTGAACGTTGCCCACGATAACCAGCAGCACGCTCTAAAGTTGTACGGCGCTTTTTCGCCGCATGCACACCACGTTTTACTCTAGCCATTTATCTCTCCCTTACTTCAAACCGAGCATGCGCTTTGCTGCAAATGCATTAGGCGCTTTAGCGGTCACATCGCCAGTTAGGCGACGAGTTAATCTTGATGATTTGCGTTCAAGCAGGTGGCGCTTGCCAGCACGCTCGTGCATGATCTTTCCGGAACCAGTGACACGAAAACGTTTCTTCGCCCCACTATGTGTCTTCATCTTTGGCATTTACTTACCTCCTGTTGAATTGCTAATAAAACTATTTTTGTACTGCTGGTGCCTTCGGTGCTGCTTTCTTTGCAGAACCTGGCTTCTTAGCTGGACCAAGGACCATTGTCATATTGCGACCTTCTTGCTTTGGCGCAAACTCGACAAGCGATACTTCGGCTAACTCTTCAGCAAGCTTTTGTAATAACCGGTATCCCATCTCTGGACGAGATTGCTCTCGACCACGAAACTGGATAGTTAGCTTCACTTTATCCCCACCTAACAAAAATCGCTCAATATGATTTCGTTTTGTCTCGTAATCATGAGGCTCGATATTTGGTCGAAGACGCATTTCTTTCACAACTATGTGTGTCTGATTTTGTCTTGCTTCCCGAGCTTTCTGCGCAATTTCGTATTTATATTTTCCGAAATCCATTATTTTGCAGACCGGTGGATTTGCATCTGGTGAAATTTCTACGAGATCTAAACCGATCTCTTCAGAAAGTTTAAGCGCTTTGTCTATTGCAGTTACGCCTAATTGTTCACCGTCATAGCCAATCAACCGAACTTCAGGAACGCGAATTCGATCATTGATACGTGGTTCTGTGCTGATAACTTCTCCTTGCTGTTTCGCTAGATTGATAAGGCATTACACAAGCGAACAACAGCCGCGCTTCTAAAGAAGCAACCAGTTCGCCGAAGCGAAGTAGGTGGGAGCGTATGCATCCACTTGATGGGCAAATCTTACCTAAGGATGAGCAGGTGGGGAAATTGAGCGTATGGACTCGAAAACCCGTATAAAAACCAAGCAAAATCATGCAATACCTACCGGTATTTATCTCGAGCAGTTCTATTATTTTTATTTAGCGCCTACCCCCTTTGGGCCGGAACGTAACCATCCTCAAAACTGAAGGTGGTAAATCAATTAAGGAGCGTTAATGCTTAGTTGGAAACTTCACGGAAATGGTAAGCAGATTCAACCTGGAGAGGTTGTTTCAATCGATGAAAGATTATCTTGGCCTCGTACATTTGGTATGGGAATCCAACATATAGCTGCGATGTTCGGTGCAACATTCTTAGTACCGATTATCACTGGCTTCTCACCAACTACCACTCTGTTCTTTTCTGGTATTGGTACCTTACTTTTCATTGTTATTACCCAAAATAAACTTCCTAGTTATTTGGGTTCATCTTTTGCCTTCCTGGCTCCAGTTGCTGCAGCAAAAACTTCAGGTGGCATACCTGCTGCTTTAGGCGGAATTGTTGCTGCTGGTGTGCTGCTTGC
>BJFZ01000098.1 GCA_014190175.1 Actinomycetes bacterium
ACCCATTGCTGATTTGCATCATCGAGAATCTCGATCGATTCAATGCAGTTGTCTTTTATTTCGATGCTCTTGCAATTAACCCACCAGTTTTTTGCATTCACATTCACTGAAGCGCCCGGGATGATGTCGCCTTCGGCAGCAAGCACAGGTTGAACAACGAGCAACGAGAGGCCAAGCGAGAGAAGTATCCGGGCAAGCCGCATGATTCATGTTAGCAGGGGCCGCCCTCATTGGCGATCGTGCTAGGCAATTCATTCGACTAGAACCCCGACCCGCTGATTAAGAGTTCGCAGACAATCTGTCCTTACGTCTTCAAGCCATTACTTATAGAAGAATTTACACGCTCGATAAGTTTCAACGAAGATTTAACTCTAAGAACAAAGTAACCCAAAGTAGTTTGCAATTTCACGAAATTTTCTTACATTTCCAAATCAACTTGCTATACGCTTTCGCCAGATGGTTCGGGAATTTCTTCCCGAAACCACTTACCCTTCGTTAGAGGGATTTTGTGAATCTGGGCTCACTCATCTTCTGGGTGAGCCTTTCGCCTTTTAATAATCGAAATTATTAAATTAGCGAAAATCGCCAATAGGGCGATCCAGTTTCCATAAAGACAAAGACCCCACCATTTCTGACAGGGCCTTTAACTTTGTAACTCAATTTCTTGCAGCTTTCCGACGAATTAATAGAGTATCAGTTTTATCCACAGTGTTTGAATTAATTTAAGTGAGCGGTACGCAATTAATCTAGATTCCCAATCGCGTACCGCTGTAGCTCATTGGATAGAGCACCCTTTTGACCTAAGGGAAGTGTAGCGGGTTCGATTCCCGCCAGTGGTACGCACACTAAGTGGCCTCACGGTTCGTCGCGTGGGGCCACTCTGCATTTATTACTGTTGGTAATTTTTAATTCTTAACTAAGACGCGTTGTGAACTAAAAATTTTCAATCAAGCCAATTACAAACGCTTATGCCTTCTTATAACCCTTTGGGCAAACTGGCTTAGTTGCAGTTACTTTCCTAACTGTCGTTCCTTTCGTGCACTTAATTGTTTTCATTACACGTATGGCAGGAGAGAGTTTCGTCGTAGCAGCAACGGGAACAACTGAAGCGACAGGGGTCGCACTTGGCGCAGGTTCAGCAACGACAACCTTCTCTTGAGTTAGCTTTATTTTAATTTGAGGTATCGAGTAATGGAATCCATTGGCAGATAGGCGCAACCAGCCATCTTTCTGATTCAAGGTTGTTGTTGCAACAGATGAAGAGCCATCGTCAGATGCAATCTCAATTTTTGCGGAGATTGGAGCATTACTGAATCCATAAATACAACGTGCAACTTCTGAATTCATAATCAAGCTATACAAGCCATTAAAGACTTTATTAGAAGTGTCAAAGTGAGGCGCACCCACCGTGTAGTTAAGAGATTGGCTGTCTTTATCGAATGATGGAGGACCATCTGAATACACGGCTGCATTTGTCGTGACTAAACCTGAAAGTCCCTGTCCATCACAGGCGCGAATCGCAGGATCAGAGTTAGAGATTGATCGCAAAGACCATACTGTGCGCATCGCCATCGGCTTATCCGCCAGAAGCGGGTTCCATAACTTGAAGTCTTCAAGCGCTTGTTGTCCTGCTGCGCGCATGCCTACACGCATGATTCTGTTTGCTAAATCGGATGTCGTGTGATCACTGTAATCAGCACCTGTACCTCCGGAGCCTTGTGGGTACTTCGACTGTAAAGCTGCAGGTAAATCGTTCCAGCGAACCCACCCCGCAACCATCGGCACTTCAAGCGGATTCGCAGTAACAGTAAGTAGTTGCGCCGTGCCTGAAATTGAATCGACTGTGACTGAGGGATCACCGAGTCGGCCATGCATCCATGGATAGGATCGACTGCTTAAACGAACTTTGAGAGTAAATCGAGTATCAAGGTTAAACGATGCAGCCAATGCGCATCGATTGAGTTCGGCAATCACGCAGCCCTTGTCGCTAGAAAAGGTGTTTGAAAAAAATCCTTTGCCAAGGCCTATAGCGCCTATCGAAGATATAGGTTCGATGTAAAATCCAGTCACTTCGCGAATTGGTTTGAGATTAATTTGAAGGTTACTTGTAGGAAATCCACCAAATTTGCCGTTGTATCCAAGATCTGTGTGACCACCAATAATCGCAGTCAGCGCGTATTCCTCGCTGCCTCCAGGATTACTTCCAGGAATCTTCCATGTTGCCTGTGGACTACCATCAGGAATACCAAGAGCTGTATCTCCGACATAAGTAAGTGCTGTATTCCACTTACGAACAACGGTTCCCTCTGAAGTTGTGCCATCAGTAAGTTTTGCAGTAATCGATTGAATACAATCAAGTTGATCTGCACTCGCACAAGGCGGTAAGACCGCCCGGTAATCAAGTGCATATCCATCTTTGAGGCATGCCGGATCTTTGGTAGAAGTACAGATGACAGTGTCGAGACCCTCGTTATAGGTTGATGTGGATTGTTTCCGATTCTCTGCATAAAGACGACTCGGCAAATAGTCTTCAATGGCATTCTCAAATGTCATACCAATCCATCCGCCATCACCATGTTGTTTCATCTCAAGAACTTTTCTGTCATCAGCATCTGTGGCAAGCGATGATGGAATAAATGAGAGTGAAAGTGTGAGTACAGCAAGCAGTGCAATAAGGCGCCGGATCATTGGGTAATCATAGGGAATGTGTGACGCACGTAAAGGGCACAGCAGAAAAAGTACTTACTTCTTCTTATACCCAGCAGGGCATTTAGGCTTGATACCACTGACCTTCTTGGAAGATTTACCTTTAATACATGTAATAGTCGTTTTCTTTGGTTCAACGATCTTGGGGGTTTGCTTAGGCATTTTAAAGCTGATCGCCAATTGCGGTGTGGAGTAAGTAAATCCATAGGCGCGTAAATTGATCCAATCATTTTTGGGATCATAAACGGAAGTCACTGTTGCAATCTTTGAACTTCCATCTGGGTAAGAAATCTGAACTTTGGCATACCCTGCAGCAATAGCCGGGTCGATGCCCCACCATTCGCGGGCGCGCTTACCTTTTACTTTTAACTCCATCCAACCTTGAATTTCATTTCCGTATTCATCGAAGTGAGCATTACCAACTTTGACAATAATTTGCTGGCTCTCACGATCAAAGCGGAAATCACTAAGGCACCACCATCCATTAGTCCCCAGAATTACATCATCGGGACGAGTATCTGTGGTCTTATTGCCTGCATCCCAATAAACCAAATTGATTGCGATATTGCGTTGGGTTGTTTTCGCCCGAAGAAGATTAGATTCACAGACTTGATCACCGAACTTTGCGGAGGGACTATTTTCGGGGACTCCTTTTACTGTGATCACATCACCAGAGATGTTGATTTGGGGATCGCGCACATTAGACAAAACCCATTTGACGCTTTTTGAAAAGTTACTGCTCTTAATTTTGAATTCAAAGTAGAAACCCTCAGGGAGAGAACTTTTTTCTTGATCGTAACCAGTTGTGTTGATCTGCAAATTACTAGACATCAGGTGGATGTATGCGTGGATTAAATTAGTTCCATCAGAGTTCGTGATTCCCTCGGGGAGTTTCCAATTGTTGACCGAACCCGTCAAATCTTTTATGAGAGCAGAATTTTCAACTGGCTCACCACCAGGTGTTTGGACAATCACCCATTCTTGAACCGCCTTGTTTGGCTCGAAACCTTTGAGTGGTTGATAGGTGAGCGCACCAGCTGCACTTCCATCTAATTTGTAGAGATTTATTCCTTGTACGCAATCGTTACTGATTCCCCATTCAGCATTACACGGCAACCACATTCCGTACCGCACATCAGTCAGACCAGTCTGAGCCCACCATTTCGGTTGCGGTGGCATCGGGAAAGAATCGGCTGCGCTAACTGGGGCAAGTAAAGATCCACTCAGGAGTGAAGTAAGTAGTAGGAGCGAAACTACTCTTAATTTCATTTTCGATTACTGTTCTTGGGCCATGTTTTTATGCCCGCGCATTACAGCATCGCTTTTAATCTTTATATCTTTAGCCAGTGCCCATGCCCAATAGAAAAGTCCAAATTGCAAAAGCAACCGCACATACGCAAGTAGTGGTTCTGGCATATCCCTTGAACTCCACTGGATCGCCATATTGATATTGGCTGGAAAGACCGCGATGAAGAGCGCAAAGGCACTGTATGCGCCCCACAGCCGAATTGATTTTCCAGCAATCTTTTTACCAAGGGGAGCAAGAAGCATTAACGCAATAACAACCTCGGCCACACCACTTAAATAGGTCCAGATCCTGGGTTCACCTGGCAGAAATGCTGGAACAAGTTGATCAACTGGCCCCGGAACAATGAAGTGCCCAGCCCCAGTAATTAGCAGCATGATCGCCATGCCTCGGCCTACTTTGTCTTGTGCTGAAGTCGATGCACTCATGGGAAAAGCATCTCACAGAGACTAAAAAAATGCTCTATTCAACCTGGACTACTTTTTTGAATGGACTCAATCTGCTTCCAACTACTAGCCCAGCACCGATTAGAACT
>BJFZ01000099.1 GCA_014190175.1 Actinomycetes bacterium
ATCAGGTCACGAAAGAGCAGCAGGAGAATGGCAACTTGAATGGAAGGCTTTACCTGAAGTATTTATCAACTCAATTACTGCAACTCAGGTTACAGTCAAGATGATCGCCGGCCTTGGAGTGAATGTAGAGAGGATGAAAAAGAATATAAAGATTCATAACGGCTCAATCATGTCAGAGGCTTACATGATAGAACTGAGTAGAAGTCTTGGGCGAGAAAAAGCTCATGATGCGGTGCACGAGGCAAGTAGAATTTCTAGCGCTGAGCAGATTTCACTCGAAGATTCTCTAATTCGAGTGCTTCCGGAAGTTAAAACGATCATTGCTAAATGGCCACTTTCGGCAGTTGATTATATTGGAAACTCAAAGTTAATTTGTGCTCAAGTAGTTGGTCAATGGAATAAAGATTGACCAGAATTTGATCAAATATTTATAATTGCTCGCAAAAAACTATTGACAGGGGGGGGTCTTTATCCTAGGTTTGGTCAAACGATTGACCATTTTGATCAATCGCACTTATTGGGGGCAAAAAATATGGGTTTATCTCTCATAAAATCGAGCGCATTTCGTCGTGGCTCAATTGTAAGTACCGTTCTTCTTATTTTCGCATCTTTGATCATCCCATTGAGTTCTCCCGCATCAGCGGCAGAGTCATGCAATGACACATTGACCAAGGCGCAAGCGGCATCTTATGTTCGCATGTCTTCTTATCAGCAACCACCTCATGGATGGTTCGATATTAATTCAGGTAAATATCAGGGAATTGACGTTGAAGTTATTGAAGAAGTTCTTAAAGGACTAAATATTAAGGATTGGGATTATGTGACTGCCGACTGGGGCGCAATGATTCCTGGACTTACTGCATGTCGCTGGGACATCATGTCAATCGGTATGACGTACACAAAGCTAAGAAGTGAGAAGGTTCAATTCTCACTTCCGGTTTATCAATACGGAGTAGCGATGTTGGTAGCAAAAGGCAACCCAAAGAAGATTAAGGGTAAGGCTGACTGGAAAGGCAAGAAAGTTGGAGGCATTATCGGTTCAACTGACGATCAAGTCATTGGTGGCGTAAAGGGAGCAACTTATGTTCCATTCACAAAGTACTCTGACTTGTACCGCGCTTTGTCTACGGGACGCATTGATGCAGGCATGGTCGATGAGTTGCAAGGCGCTTATGACTTCAAACTGCAACCACAGCCAAAGATCACTCTTGTGAAGAACTGGACTGGTAAAGCAGTTGGCATCAGCAGCATCGTGATGCGTTTGGGTGATACTGCCTGGATTACTGCAGTTAACGAACAGTTGAAGATCATGCGTGCAAATGGCAAGTTGAAGGCAATTCTATTGAAGTACGGAATGCCTGAAACTGCGTACATTACTTGTGATGCTCCAACAAGCTTCACAACTGACGGTATTGCGCAGTGCCTTGGCTAACCTTATTACGGTATATATTTACTTCGTTAAATAGTTTTACCAGTAATAACTAGAGAAGGGTTGGCGAGACCGTGGACAAGATGACGTGGGCAGATCTAATAGATTTTCTGCCTACATTGCTCCATGGTCTCGCTTACTCTCTAGGAATCTCAGCAGTCGTAATAGTTTTTTCAATCATTGCTGGAGTCTGCGTAGCCTTCATGAGGGTTTCACGATATAGGTCGGTTCGTGGTTCAGTTTTAGCGTACGTTGAATTCATTCGTTGCACTCCAGCGCTAGTTCAGCTTTATTATATTTTCTATGTTATTCCGATCTTTGGTCTGACACTCGAAGCGTTAACTGCTGGAATTGTCGGATTCACAATTATTTACACCGCTTATCTTTCCGAAGTTTTCCGAGCAGCGATTAATTCGGTGGCAAAAACCCAGATTGAAGCCGCTATTTCTCTAGGTATGTCTAATCAGCAAGCACGACGCCTTGTCATAATTCCGCAAGCAGCCAGAGTGGCGCTTCCGCCGACTGTTAATTACTTGCTTAGCCTTATTAAGGATACTTCTTTACTTTCTATTATTACGATTCAAGAAATTATGTTCCGAGGACTAATTCTTGCTTCACAGACTTTTAAATACTTCACTATCCTTACAGAGGTCGCCTTTCTCTATTTTTGCGTCTGTTTCCCTCTAACAATCCTCGCCCGCCGGCTAGAAGCTAAATTTGAAAGAGAATTGGGATACGGGAAATCCAATGGAGACAAGAAGAAGAATTTCTTCGCAGTTGGGCCATGGGGGGCATCTAAGTCATGAAAAATGAAGTGCTTATCCACGATGGAACAGTTTCATTTAAGGGAGTTTGGAAAGACTTCGGTGGGGTGCCAGTACTTCGAGGCATTGATTTAGATATTGCATCCGGAGAGATTCTTGCCTTGCTAGGGCAGAGTGGCTCTGGAAAAACTACTCTTTTAAGATGTGTAAATGGATTAGAAGTGATCCAAAAAGGCACCATAGAAGTTGGCGGAGAATTTATTCAAGATTCGGCAAAAGGTAAAAATTCACTCTCCACAGATATTGCCAAAATTCGGCAATCTATTGGAATCGTCTTCCAGCAATTTAATTTATTTCCTCACATGACCGTGCTGGAGAATATCTGCGTCGCACAAATCAAAGTCTTAGGGCGTTCTGAGGAGATTGCTCGCGATCGAGCACGAAGCTTGCTAGATCGAGTTGGACTACTTGAGAAAGCAGAGTCTCGTCCTTTGCAACTATCGGGTGGTCAACAGCAGAGAGTTGCGATTGCTCGCACCTTGGCGATGGACCCCCGCGTCCTGCTCCTTGATGAAGTTACATCCTCATTAGATCCACAGATGACTAACGATGTCTTGCGGGTTATAGGGGATGTTGCCAAAGATGGAATAACGCTTATTGTGGTGACTCATGAGATGGGTTTTGCGCGACATGTCGCCAATAGAGCGGTTTTCATGCACGAAGGCGTGGTGGCAGAGGATGCTCCCGCAAAAGAGCTTTTTGAAAATCCACAAAATGAAAATACTAAAAAATTCCTAGCAGCTGTCCTTTCCCATCAGTAGCTAATTAAAGGAGATAAATAATGTCCGGTAAACCACATTTCACAAACCCATGGCCTGCTCCGCAACATTTGTGGGCTGATCCACCTTGGATTCTTTCCGGAACTTCTATTACCGCTTGGTTTGAAGTAGATGCAAAAGCTGTTGCAAATGTTGTCAGCCCTGCATTCAAGAGCCTATCTGGAGAGACCGGCGTCATCACTCGACTTCGCTATTACGACATTAAGTTTGAGCCGCGTGATGGAACTCCAAAGTTTAAGAAGAAATTTAGTGGTGGCTTTAAAGAAGCAGTCGTTGCATTTAAAGGAAGCATTGCAGATGTTGATGGTGAATTTTCAGCGTTTATGTGGACTGATGACGACACATACATCGGCTGGGGGCGTGAAATATTTGGTTGGCCTCTCATCAGATCTGAATTCACTTTACAAGGCAAGGCATGGGATGCATCTTCAAAAGAACAAACCCATTGCCGAGTTCAATCCTCTGATTTTGATCTCACTTTGACCATGGATGACGATTCCGCAGTTGAGCAGGCAATTGGCAAAGGTCCTAATTGGTTAACTCCGCGCCGGGTGATTTTTCCTGCAGGGGATGAGCCCGACCGTCACGATCTAAATGTAGTTGTCCCAACAATTATTGAACCTGGCAACTTCTATGTTCATAGAGGCGCGGTGAATTTTGATGTTAAGAGCGGGTCAATTATCGAGGGATTAAATCCTTTAACCACTCCAGCAATCCATCGCCACGCAAACTTCAAAATATGCGTGGGAGATAACGTGAAGACGGTGCAGGGGATTGGCTAGTTTGGCTTAACAAGCGCCACGATCTGCAAGAGATAACTTTGAAAAGGCGCTTTGCCTCTTCATCTTATAAGATTTGCAGAAATTTACTTAAGAAAAGAATCAACCATGGGCGCTTGTACCTGCACTTACACCAGAGATGAAGAGAAGAACTGCGACGGAACACATAAGGTCGTAAAGGCAGTTAAGGCTGAAATGGCAGAGAAGCTAGAAGCCAATGGTTTCCACACGCCTCTGAATATGTGAAGAATAACTAAACCTTTTCAACTTAATTAATACATGCAAATTGTGCGCAGAGCGCCGCAAATAGTTTTAGGTTTAGCTCTTGCCTATTCCGGCATTGGTCATCTAACTACTAGCCGCATAACTTTCCGCGCTCAGGTGCCCACCTTATTTAAAGGTTACGAAGACTTTGTTGTCTTGGCATCAGGTGTAGATGAAATCCTGCTCGGCCTTAGCTTGATTGCGCTCTGGAAATACCGTGTTCAAATCGTTTGGTTGGTCGCCATCTTCTTCACCGCAGTTTTCTGGGGAAATATCTCGCAATACATAAATAAAGTCGATGCCTTTGGCCACAATAGCGATCGCGTCCGTTTTATCCGGCTGTTATTTCAACCTCTATTAGTTGCCTAGGCGTTGTGGTCCACGGGGGCGTGGAGTGCGCGCAAAAGCAAAGGCTAGTTAAGGCGGCTGTAGG
>BJFZ01000100.1 GCA_014190175.1 Actinomycetes bacterium
TCAACGGCAATTCGTATGTGGTATTTAAATAAATCTGGGCTGCATCACCCATGTCTTTTATGGAAATGAACTCATCAGGTAAATACTTCCAATCCCCCGGACCAAATACTAAGGACTCAAGTCCGATGGCTGACATGTCGGCAGTATCGGTCACAAATGCCTGAGTTGGCATTTTTGTGATTACCTCTACAGCGCTTCCCCTGACTTTTTTGTACGAATTACCAAGAGCAGTCATTAATGTGCTCTCTTTTTTTCCAATGAAAGATTTTTGTACTGCGGTTAATTTAATTTTATAGGTACAGCCATCAATAGCAAATTCATCCACTAATTTTTTAAGATCATCGTAAACAGTTTGGCGGGTCATATCAGGGAGTGTGCGCACGTCACCCAGAAGAGAAGCTTCAGGAGCTATACATCCTGCGGCGATACCGCCATTTAAAACTCCAACTAATACTCTAGGAAGTTCTGTAAGTACTTCATGTTTTTTATGTGTCAATTTAATTTGTGGCATCTTAGAATAAATTGCGACTGCAGCATTAAGCGCATCAACTCCATCTTCAACCCTGGAGATATGTGACGCTTTACCAGTTACGGTTATCTTAAATTTTACTGCCCCACCGTGGGAATAAACGACTCCCATATTTGTCGGTTCTCCGCAAATTCCAAAACCTTCAAATGGTCCTTCGGATGCTAAAACATATTTAGCACCCAGTCCAACGGTGTCGTGGTGCATAACTGCATGCAAAATAAGGTCTCTAGGTAATGATTTATCTTTCGCTGCGCTTTCGATAGCAGCAACCATTGATGCTAAGCCGCCTTTCATATCCGAAGCGGCAGCACCATATAACTTATCTCCTTCGATCCAGCCCTCTAATGGATCTCGTGACCAACCACCTAAGTGATATGCGCCATCCATATGTGCATTTATTACCAATGGGAGTTGCGATGAATCTCTTCCAGCGACTCGAACTATGACATTTGGCCTACCTGCGACAACATCCTCGTCATGGACATGCAATCCATTGCTTCGAAGACGATCTGCCAGGTACTGCGCAAGAGCGCCTTCATTATCTCGATCTGTTTGGTAACTAATTACATCCCTAGCCAGAGTTAATAAACTTTCGCGATCAACTTGCATTTGATTTGCCATTTCAGGAGCATAAATCTTTCTACTAAGATTTAGTACCATAAAATATCTAATTATTATTATCTAAAATACTAATAAAAATAACCTTCTCGACTACCTAAATCTCTGGAATGAACCTATATTTTCGGGCATACTCCTCGCAAGCCAATTAGCCACTTTTTAGGAGAGTTAATATGAACCCAGACGATAACTTGAAGAGTTTGAGCCAAGCTCCAGATGCGCCATTTGCCATAACTTTGGCTCCAATTAGATATATGGGTAAGAATTTTTACGCTTCAGGTCAAGTGTCAAAGCGCGGTGATGCCATGCTAGTTACTGGACTGGTTGGGCGTGAAGTAGATATGAAGTTAGCCCAGGAATGTGCATGGCAATGTGCGGTAAATGTATTGGAATCGGTCCAAAAGGAACTAGGTTCACTAGATAAAATTGAGTACGTCGTTCGCCTTGGAATCTATGTTGCTAGCGCTGATAATTTTTCAGAACAACACCTTGTGGCTCATGGTGCAAGCCAAGTGATCCTAAATGTTTTTGGCCCGGAGCGTGGAGCTCACACTCGTACTGCAATTGGAGTGAAATCTTTGCCCCTAAATAGCCCTGTTGAAGTGGATGCTATTTTCCGGATTAAGAGTTGATTCAAAAACTCTTCAAGGGTGGTCTCGTTGCTGACGGAACTGGTTCGGCTTTAGCGAGAGTTGACGTCGCAGTTAAAGATGGTCAAATCGTCGATGTTGGAAATCTTGAGTCACCAGCAAATGAAGTAATTGACATAACAGATCTGATACTGGCACCAGGATTCATAGATATTCATACCCATTCAGATCTAACTTTGCTCTCTAATCCACTGGCTCAAAGTAAAATTCGCCAAGGAATAACTACTGAAGTCATTGGTAATTGCGGATTTGGGGTGGCTCCCAACCCGATTGGCGAAGCAAGCAAACTTTTGCGTGCTGCAGTGGCCTATTTGGATCTGGATCCAAGTATCAAATGGAACTGGAGTGACTTAGCCGAATATCTCAAAGTACTAGAAAAATCTGGCACTTCTGTAAATGTTGCCACTCTAGTTGGTCATATTCCGATTCATGCCTCAGTAGTTGGTTTTGGTAAAGATCCAGCGACTGCAACAGAAATTATCCAAATGCAAGAGTTGTTGCGCGAGAACATGGCAGCGGGCGCCTTTGGTTTTTCAACTGGCCTGAATTACTCCCCGATTTCTTATGCATCGCAAGAAGAATTAATCGGTCTTGCAACTGTTGTCAAAGAGTTTGATGGGATATTTGCATGTCACATGCGCGAGTATGGGGATGACTTAATGAAATCTATGAATGAGTTACTCAGCATTACCCGGGCTACCGGAGTTCGAACCCAAATTTCACATTTAGTTACCTTTGGAAAACGCAATTGGGGCTCGGTGTCGCGTGCTTTAGAACTCATAGACCAAGCAAATCAAGATGGTTTTGAAGTTGATGCCGATGTATATCCATATATTGCTGGAAATTGTCCGCTAACCCAACTGCTTCCGTACTGGGCGCAAGAAGGTGGCGATACCGTCATGCGGGATCGGATGAAAGATGCATCTGCCCGTCCAAAAATAATCTCTCATTGGATCGAGAGTGAAGTGATCTGGTCAAACATTCAAATTGCAAATGTAATTCCCGGTCGAGAAGATTTAATTGGCCGAAAAATTTCAGATATAGCTGAATCTCTCTCAGTCGAACCTGACATTCTTGCTCTGGACTTGCTGGGTGACATGGGCAATACCCTCGGGATAATTGCATTTGGTCGGGCTGAAAGTGATGTCAACTCTGTTTATGCTCATAGCCGTTCAATTGTTGGATCTGATGGTCAATCCCTGGATCCAAATGGTGCGACAGGAAGCGGAAGCCCTCATCCTCGTTCATATGGTTGTTACCCACGCTTGCTTCATGGTTACACGGGTGCATCTGGTATCTCATTAGAGCGAGCAATTCATATTTCAACACAAGCGGCCGCAAATAAACTCCATATAAAAAATCGTGGAAGTATTAAAGTCGGCAATCAGGCTGATTTAGTTATCTTTAATCAACATGAAATTCGTGATTTAGCTACTTATGAACAACCTCAGCAATATCCAATTGGAATTCCACACGTAATTGTAAATGGTGAGTTTGCCATTAAAGCCGGCTCTCATACCGGAAAATTACCTGGAGATATTATTCGTTCTAGGTGAAGAGTTTAGGTTGTTAACTGAGTAATCAAAGAACGAATCGTCGCCGCTGCTTGAGCCCTATTTTTTACTTGTAATCTTTCATATATCTTAATCGTTTCATAACGTGCAGTCGATTCACTAAAGTTTAAAGCTTTAGCAATTTCCCGATTTGTTAAACCATCAGCAATCATTTTTGCAATAGATAATTGTCGATCAGACATATGAAATATCTTTTGCAAATCAAGTGAATCTTCAAGATTTGTTGAGTTATCAATTCTGCCAGCATCTTTTCGACCAGTAATATTTCTATTCAACTCAAACTCTTGAAACATCATAGATTGAACTATCAAACTCAAGGAGGTAAACAACTGTCGCCCAAAATCATCCATTGCGTGATCACTGTCAAAAGACCAAACTACTGACCCACTCAAACGTTCTTGATTTACCAAAGGAAAAGCCATTAATGAATTCATCCATGGGATGTAGGAAATCCAGGCACGCAAATAACTGCTATAGCAATCTAACTCTTTTCTTGATTCAAGGAAAACTGCCTTACCGGTGAGCATCGCATCTACTGAAGGAAGTTTTTCTTCGATAGTGGTATAAATATTTTGCAATTTAATTGCCTCATTAGGATATCCATGTGCTGCAAAATTACGAGCTTGATCGTTTTCATCAACGATCATAATTGAGATTGCACGTAACCCTAAATAACTTGGGCTTCTTAAGATTAAGGTTTGTAACATTCTGGAGTCTGGGGCGCCATGCCCTAATTTATTTAACCATTCAATTATCCACAGCAAATGTGAGGTGTGATAAAAATTTTCTGGCTCAAATCCTTCATGAAATTCTTTAATCGCTCTTAGCCCCACTAATTGCGCATTTGAAGCAATATGATCAGACATATCTACCCCCCGAGTGGAGATAAAGATAGGTGCCTGAAAGGGTCAGGTCAATAGATTTATCGAAGAAATTGCTTGATTTCCAGCAAAATTTCAGGATTTATGAGGGATTCTAAATTTCGAACTTTTCGATTGTGGGCTAGATCTGCAACTGCCACTTCAGCCAGTTTGCCATTAAAAGTCCTTGGCAAATCAGATACAAAAAATACTTCTGCAGGCATATGTCGTGGAG
>BJFZ01000101.1 GCA_014190175.1 Actinomycetes bacterium
AAACATTTTCATCTGGATCTCCACAAAAAGCCATAAACTCATGGAAAATATCTTCAAGTGGTGGCGCATCTGCGATAGTGAATTCATCAATTCCGGTTAAATCAGTGATGAACTCTGGAATTGGCATCATCGGGTTTATTAAGGTTTCAAATTCAGCGATCTTCTCTCCGCCTTTAACTTTTATGGCGCCAATTTCAGTTATTCCGGCCCCCACAGTTGGCGAAGCACCAGTGGTTTCCAAATCTAAAACCACGAAGGTGACATTACGTAAATCTTGATCTCGGCGCTTAGTAGCGGGTGCGGTTCGTTGCTCTTTTGCAGCCATGGCGGATACGGTACGGGTTAGCGCCGACGAAAGGTTGTTTCTGTGCCAAGCAACGAGAAAAAATTGCGATTGGCGGTAATCGGGGCCGGGTCATGGGCGCAAAGTGCACATTTGCCAACCTTAAAAGAGTTAGGCAATATCGAGTTTGTTGGTGTTTGTCGTAAAGGCGTGGATGCATTGGCAAGAGTAAAAGAGAATTTTGGATTTTCCATTGCATCTGAGAATTATCAGGATGTATTGAGTGAAGATATTGATCTAGTAATTGTCTCATCGCCATCATCGATGCACCACGAACATGTCAAAGCCGCCCTTGATGTAGGCGCAACGGTTCTTTGTGAAAAACCAGTCACTATCGATCCTAAGCAAGCATGGGATTTAGTTGAACGATCAAAACGAGCGCAACGTGAAGTAGTTGTGGCATTTGGCTGGAACTTCAGCAAGATTATTACTGATTTCAAAATTGCGCTGCAAAATGCAAATCTTGGCAAAGTAGAACATCTAGCAATCTATATGTCTTCATCTACGCGCGAATTACTTTCTAACTCTGGTTCATATCCAGATGCGCATCCCGATGCACTTCCAGAACAAGCAACCTGGACTGATCCAGCAATTTCTGGTGGAGGGTATGGCCAAGCCCAACTTTCACATGCTTTAGCTTTGGCGCTGCACTTGGTGGATGAGCGAGTAAGCGGGGTTACCGCAATAAGTTCCAATCCTGGCGGATCGCCAGTTGAGCTACATGATGCGGCGTTGTTTCGCTTAGATGGTGGCGGAATCGGAACCTTATCCGGTGCTTCAGGTCATACTGGAGCTTGGAAAAACAAGCATGCGCTTGAAGTTAAAGGTGTCTGTGAACAAGGGCAATTCACTTTAGATCTCTTGCGGGAGTGTGCACATATATATAGTGCCAAAAACGGTGACGTATTTTTACCGCTTGCTGATGGTGCCGGTGCTTACTACCCAGCAGGTCCAACCAGAGGCTTGGTATCGGTTGCCAGAGGGGAAAGCAAAAATCTTGCTGCGCCGATTTCATTAGGAGCAAAAACAGTCGAAGCATTAGCTGCGCTATATAGAAGCTCGCTAAGTGGAAAATACGAAGCCCGGTAGCTCTTCGCGTTATTTCTAATGGTCTTTTATATCTGCTTATAACCCTCAGGGCACTTAGGTTTGTAACCTACAAAGCCCCGTTGAATCCCATTTTTGATACAAGTAATAGTCGTGTTTGATTTAGCCTTATCAACGAAGTTAAGGGTAAATTTCTTCGAAGCAGCTGCCACTCCAAATAAACCTTCATTTGATATTGTCACGATGCAATCTTTTGTGGTTTTTCCAATCACTTCAACTTGACCAATTTTATTTATTTTCGCTGTGCAAGCAGAGGGAGTAGAGATTGTGAAGGTATGATCTACCTTGTAATTTGAATGGAGCGTAATTTTATCTTTCAAATACGCATAATCTCCAACCCATGGGTACGAAGCTTTTAATGTTTGCTGTGTCTCGATTCCGGGTCCATAAAAACAACTTGACTCCGCAATTGAAAATAAACGCGTTTCAACCGAAACACAAAATAGTTTGCCTTGCAAATCATTACCTAGATTAAATGACGCATAAGACTTGGATTCTTCAGTTGTAGTGAATTCATCTACTTTTTTAGTGACTTGATCTTTCACCTTTATCGTATATCCCAAAACCGGATCTTCAGTAATACTGCGAATATTTCTCCACTCTATAGATTTGCCATTTTTAGATACGGTGGAACGAGTCGCAAGTGGAGGTGTTAAAACATTAAAACTCCAAGTTATATCTTTTTGACCCGGTTGTGTGATCTTTGCAGTATGAAGGCCATAACTTAAAGGGTTGCGGGCAAACATAATGACCATATGATCATTAGCTAAGATTGGTCCAAGAGCTCCACCATAAGCTTCATCTGTAGTTTTGAAATTATTCTCTGTTACGACACAAAGGTTTTCTCGGTCATCAAAAGTAACTTCATCTGGGGTAGTTAAAGTGGCTTTCAGATTTTTATGAGGTTCTTTCAGGAGAGAGGCGATGATCGCTAGCCCGTGAAAAGATTTCCAATCTCCGGCACAGGATTCACGTGGTTCTGGAACTTCATTTCCATCAAATGAGTTTAATTTTACGGTTGATCCATCTCCTGGAAAAAGAATTACTTTGCTTCGTTTCTCTTTAGATAACCCACTTAAGGTACTGAAAGTGTGCACAAAGGAATCTTTTCCATCCTCAGGTGAAAACCCATATCCAGTTGTTTCAAGATTCTCACGTAAAAATCCGATTGTATGAATCGGTGCTCCCATTAATTGATGAACCGAATTTGCAGCGCTGTCAGAGCTTGACCAAGCAATCTGTCCTGCACCATCAGTTATTCCTGCTTCAGTCGCGTATGGGCTATCAGGGTTTTCTTTATGTTTATTTGCATAGACACCAGTAAAGTATTTTTCAGGTGTTTTGCCAACATATATTGCATGCTTTTTTGCTGCTTCCGAAAATTCTTTCAATTCTTTAACTGGTGGAACTCCTGATGCGATGCGATAATAATTTAAGGTTTCCAACCAGGTTGCAGATGTGCCAGGTACCGGATTTGAATTAGCTTGTAGATTTGCAGCAGCCATTACTGGTGAGCAAAGAGAAGTGAACAGTAAAACAAGAGCAACCTTTGCTAATTTAATGCGAGTCATTTTAGCGCCGCCAATTATCATCTCTTCAGCTCATTATCTAACTTGCCTGATACCGGCAAATCTACCCGAAAACAATCCCCACCCATTTCTGAACCAAAATTAAATTGTGGATCAAATGTAGTTTTAGCTGAAGTTATAAAAAGAGTTTGCAGATTGGGTCCACCAAAAGAACAGCAAGTAATTAATGCTGTTGGACATTGAATCGTGTTTAGGAGTTCTCCAACCGGCGAATAATTTCTCACTTGACCAGCACCCCAAATAGCTACCCAAAGGTTACCTTCGTTGTCGGTGCACATTCCATCAGGAACCCCGGGAGTGTTAGTCAGAGAGATTGGTTCCAAAGAGGCGCCCAATGTATTAGTAGTAGAGTCAAACTCATATTTCTCAATAGATTTGATTGGTGAATCTATGTAGTACATTATTTTTGAATCAGGCGACCAATCAATTCCATTAGATATCGCCACATTTTGTTTAGCAACAGAAGCTATCAAATTGTTGTCTAAGTGGAAAAGATTAGCTTTTGCATTACCTTCAATGACGTCAGCGGTTCCAATCCATAATCTTCCGAAATGATCAATATTGCCGTCATTTGTATTTTCGATCTTTGCATCTAAATTGAGATCTATTTCTTCTTCAACTTCAAATTTTTCGTTAAGCAAATAAATATGTCTAACACTTGCCACGACAAATCCCGATCCAGTGCGTTTACCTATATAACTGACATTCCACGGCATCTGTTGGTGGGAGATTAGATTACTAATTGGGTCATAACTCTTGATCAAATTCTTGTAAACATCGACCCAAAGGAATTTTTGAATTCGCTCGTCCCACAATGTGCCTTCACCTAAATCAGAGTTTGAGCCTATTACAGGGATGGCATCGTAAACGGACATCTTGCCTCCCTTTGAATCTCTCATATTATACTTCCAGTTAGGTATAGCGGAAGGAGGAAAATCATTAAGGTTGTCGGGTTTGAAACATTTTTAGTCAACATTCCTTATAAACGTACTGAAGTTTCTTCCATTGTTTTCCGCGGTGGCGTTACATCTGTTTTGGTTAAGTTAACTACTGATGATGGCGTTGTCGGCTGGGGCGAATCTTGTGTAGGGGCTGACGCTCATTCAATTGACGCCGCGATGCAATCCATGTGGCCCTTTGTGAGAGATCGTTCACCTTGGGATCATGAAGATATTCGTGCAGATCTTTTCAAGCGTGGATTATGGGCACTCAGATCTTCAACGGGTAATTATGCCTGGGCCGGTTTTGATATGGCCCTCTGGGATATTTGTGGGAAAAG
>BJFZ01000102.1 GCA_014190175.1 Actinomycetes bacterium
AGTTAATCCAAATCCAACGATTGCAAGTGAGCTCATATAGCGAAGTAAACCGAGCAAGTTAGCCGGCTTTAGAAATAGACCATGTGAAGTGATGGCAAAAAGCACAACCACCAACAAAATCGCACCAAGTAAACCGGCGGTTCGGCCAAATGACTGTTTAAAGTTCTGGCCTCTTTGATTGGTACTGCTTGACATGGGTTCCGCCTAACTTTCTCATTTTCAATAAAAAGTATTATTTATAGGAACTACAGTGGCCGATCTTCTTTCGAATAATCGGCCACTGTAGTTTTCCTTCTATAACTTATTAAGCTATTAGCTCAGAATTGAAGCTAGAAGCTTTCGTGCAGTTGATGTACCTGTTACTTTTGTAACTTGCTCAAGTGCTTGATTGTTGGCCATAACTTTGCCGAACTTCAAGTACATAGCGCAAGCAACAGGACCGAATGCAGCCTGTTGTGCCCATCCTTGATCGAGAGCAGCAACCTGAGTTCCTGCATCAATTGCATCTAGCTGACCAACGCTGAGGTTCCAGCCAATTGTGAATACTTTGCCCTTTAGGCCAGCATCAGCAATTGCGCGGGCTGCGTATTCTGCTCCGATGTCAACGTTTTCAATGAATTCAACGGTTGGGTGACCAGCAATATATGCCTTGTAAGCATCTAGGGTCTTTGCTGAGTCATAAGTTGTTGCTAACCCATTAGCTTCAGTGTTAAGGAACTTAGCTCCAGGAACACCCTTAGTGATTCCCTCAACAAAGCCCTTCATGCGACCCTGTGCCCAAGTTGCTGACGGATCTCCACCAGAAACTGCGAACACCTTAAGGCTCTTCTTATTCTTAGCCATCCAGTCAACAACGATTGCTGCTGCTTGTAGACCTTCTTTGTATGAAACCTGTGTGAAGTTTGAAAGCTCATTACCTGCAGACTCAACACCAACAGTAAAGACTGGAATTCCCTTAGCCATTACCTTTTGTGTGATTCCGGTGAAGGAGTGATCATCCAAAGGTTGGATAGACAAGCAGTCAATCTGACCTGTGTTAAGAAGAGCTTCGATTCCAGCAATTTGCTTCTGAACATCTTGGCTGTTTCCTTCAGGTGATGTATCGCGAAGCTTCATTGCAAGAATACGCTTTGCGGCTTCTATACCCTTTGTCTCACCTGCGAAATATTGCTGTGAAAATAGTGGAATACCTTTTGCACCGTATGACATTGCGAAGTTGAGCTGTTCACCCTTAGCAATTTTGTCGGTGATTGACTTAGCAACTTTAAATGTTGATCCATCAGCTAATTTGTTTGATGCTGGAGCTTTTGCAAGACCAACACCCTCGGCAAGTTGCAGGAATTTATGCTTTTGAAGAATCTTTATTGCTCCAGCAGTGTCTCCACTTGCTGCAAACGCGCTCATTGCAGAAGTAATTGCTAGCCCAGTTGCTGCGAGTACAACTACTCCACGCTGTAGAGTTGATTTTTTCATGCGCACCTATCTCCCTATCTAAAGGAACGGTTCTTAATGGAACCGTTTCCTGTTAAGTTAAGGGGTACCCCCCAGTAGGTCAAGAGATTTAGGTGGGGTTTTTGGAGCAATTTTGGCTTGGTTTCACCCGTGCAACGAGGTCTAAGCAAGAAGAAGCGCTGAGTTGGAAATTTTCAGAACCAGTTCCAGTAGCTCAGGACTTCCCTAAGTTAATTGAGTTCACAATTGAGAACTTGAACCGTTGCTCCGTTTTCAATTGGGAAGCCCGTTGGCAGGAAGATAATCATTTGTTACTCTCCTGTGAGTTGGCGAAAGAAAAGATTCTTTTCATTAGTTCGAACATTTATTTCGCGAAATTATGACAAAGGAGATCAACATGAAATTTCCCGTAGAAACGCTTGGCAGTGGCCTCGGACATCCAGAAGGTCCAGATGTTTTGCCAGACGGCAGAATCGTTATGGTTGAAACGTATACAAGCAAGATCATCGCTTGGTCACCAGAGCGCGGGATTCATGATTACGCAATTTGTGGGGGCGGACCCAATGCTTGCATGTTGGGCTCAGATGGCGCCGTTTACATTACACAAAACGGAGGAACTGTCGGCGCATGGAAAGCCGATGTTATGTCTGTGCCATCAATTCAAAAAGCTTGGCCAGATGGTCGCGTTGAGTTTGTAGTAAAAGAAGTTGCAGGATATAAATTACAAGCACCTAATGATTTAACTTTTGGCCCAGACGGACGTTTATTTTTCACAGATCCTGGTGATTACTATCCAGATAATCGTGGGATGGGTCGCATTTTTGCCGTTAACCCAGATGGAAGCGGCGAATTATTAGATGAGATTCCTGCATCATACCCAAACGGAATTACTGCAGAAAAAGATGGATCAATTATTTGGGTTGAGTCTTATGACCGAGGCGTGTATCGGATTAAACCAGGTGGAAAGTCTGAGCAGATTGCGCAGTTGCCAGAAAAACATGTACCTGATGGCTTAAAGATTGATGAAAAAGGCAACCTATGGATTACTGCATTTATGGGCGGTGGTGTAGATATTTTGCGTCCAGATGGTTCTTATGTTGATTTCTTAGAAACTGGTGGAGTCCCATTGAACTGTGTTTTCTATGATGAGGATCTAATCATTACAGATTTTGGTGACATCACTGCTGTCACAGCAGAAGCACCTATGGATGGCCGACTTTGGCGCATTCCCGTTGGTGTCCGTGGAATGAAACTCTTCCGCGGGAAAATCGGATGATGTTAACTTCTGATCCACTTTTTTCAGTTGATGGCAAAGTTGTCATTATTTCAGGGGCAGGAAGTGGTTTTGGTCGCACTATCGCGCTTGCTCTAGCAGAACGCGGAGCCAGTGTTGGAGTTCTCGACATCACTCAAAAAGCTGCCGAAGAAACTACCGCGCTCATTACCGCAGCAGGCGGACGTGCAATCACTTTGGTTGCAGACACTCGCGATCCTGAATTAGTGGAAAAATGCGTGCAGGATGTCATTGCCAAATTCGGAGTTCCACAAATCGTTGTGGCTTCTGCAGGTATCGGACGCCGAAGCCCAGCGATTGAGATGACAAGTCAAACATGGCAAGACGTAATTGATGTCAATCTCAACGGAGCATGGAATTTAGCGCAAGCAACTGGTCGAGCCATGATTACAACCAATACTCAAGGCTCAATTATTTTTATTTCATCTATTGCCGCACTTGTTGGTTTACCAAATGGAAATGCGAATTATTCTGCAAGCAAAGGTGCAGTCCATGCACTCATGCGCACATTGGCAATTGAATGGGCAACAAAAGGTGTTCGCGTTAACGCAATTGCTCCTACACATTTTAGAACTCCTTTAATTGTTGCATCTATTAAAGAAAATCCAGAAGGGGAGGCATTTTTTAAAGCCAATATCCCAATGGGCAGAATGGGAGAGCCAGAGGAAATTGTTGGCTCAATCATTTACTTAGCATCGCAAGCATCAAGCATGGTTACAGGAACAGTGCTTGTTGTCGATGGTGGCCACACCGCTCGCTAATGTGAAGTCCATTTATGTTTATGCCCATCTCTTGAAGATTTGAATCCAAGTTCCAAGGTGGCTTCCTAGAATCAATGTTATTCTTAGAGTAGTCAGACGTAATGAAGAATTGAAATGAGGGAATCTTGAATACTGGAAAACCAATTATTGAAAATTGGGTAAAGGATATTCTCGTTAACCCAACAACTAAAATTCCTTGTCAGATTGAAGATCTTCGCAACGTTAGGGGCGTTATTGACGCGAGAGTCTTCCTTCGGAACACTTATGGATTTTCTGTTTGGCTCGAAGGTCAAGACGTGTATGAGGCATGGGAAGAGGAGGGATTTCCGACTGATATCAAAGGAGAAAACAGAAAAGTTTTTAAGGATGCAGTGCAAGCTTTTCAATATGAAATTGAATACGATCGACCTACCTATCAAAATTTCGTCTTGGAAGGAAAGATTCTCGACGTTGGTGGCGCGTCTGGAACTTTAAGGCAGTTTCTTCCTCCAGACTCAAAGTATGTCTCAATCGACCCAAATGTAGACGCTCCTGTAAATATCACGAAAGAAAAAGCTCAGGCGTATACCTGCCTCAAAAATGATTTTTCATTCTTGGCTGCTATGGCTGAGTTTTTGCCATTTAAAGAAGAAGTTTTTGATTGGGTGCATATGCGTTCAATGTTAGATCATGTTCAAATTCCAGATTTAGCACTTATTGAAGCTCATCGAGTGTTGGTCAAAGGTGGTGCGCTACTGGTCGGAATTTCAATTGAGGGCGGTAGGGATGGCCAAGTCACCTTCGAGGAAGTGACGAAGGAACTCATCCGTA
>BJFZ01000103.1 GCA_014190175.1 Actinomycetes bacterium
TCTACATCCGTTGGCTTTAGACTCTCAGCCAGGCAATGGTAAGAGTCTACCGGTGAAATTTGGCGATCCGGGCAAACTCCTCAGGTTCAAGGCTGGCTCCCCCAACTAATGCGCCATCCACGTCGGATCCGACCATAATCTCGCGAATAGTTCCAGATTTAACTGATCCCCCGTAGAGAATCCGCATGCTTTCCCCGATTTCGGCTCCGGCTGATTTTGATATTTGAGCCCTGATGGCTTGAGCCATATTTTGCGCATCTTCTGGCGTTGCCACATTTCCGGTCCCAATAGCCCAAATTGGCTCATACGCAATCACAATCTTTTTAACTTGTGCCGGTGTTATCCCACTTAGGGCTGCCTTTAATTGTGAGATGACATGAGCGACTTCTCCATTTTCAGCTCTTATCGCAGCGCTTTCCCCCACACACAAAATCGGCGAAATTCCATTTGCTAATGCTGCTTTGACTTTACTGTTGACTATCGAATCATCCTCATTGTGATGCTCACGTCTTTCGCTGTGTCCAACAATTACAAAGGTACAGCCAAGTTTTGCCAACATCACTCCGGAAATATCACCGGTGAATGCGCCTGAATTTTTTGGAGATAAATCCTGTGCCCCGAACAGTAGACGTAAACGGTCTCCGTCAATCAAAGTCTGTACCGAACGGATGTCAGTAAATGGTGGAATTACGGCGACATCAACAGCTTCAAAATCTTTGTCGTCAATCATGAATGCCAGTTTTTGTACAACGGCAATCGCTTCAAGATGATTTAGATTCATCTTCCAGTTACCAGCTATTAACGGCTTACGTGACATCAAGACTCCAGTGCAACTAATCCAGGAAGGAGTTTTCCTTCAAGGTATTCCAGTGACGCTCCGCCTCCGGTTGATATGTAACCAAATTGCGCATCATCAAAGCCCATCGTACGGATAGCTGCTGCTGAATCTCCGCCACCCACGACACAAAAACCAGATATTTCACTAAGTGCCTGCGCTACCACTTTTGTGCCATTGGCAAATGCTGGGAATTCAAAAACGCCCATAGGGCCATTCCAAAAAACAGTTTCGCAACCTTGCAAGGCTAAAGCATAAGCTTTTGCCGAATCTGGCCCGATATCAAGCCCGATTTGATCTACTGGAATATTGCTAATGGAAACAATTGATGCTGAAGAATCTTTTGAAAAAGCTGGCGCCACAACTACATCTGTTGGAAGTAATAATTTAACATTAAGATCATTAGCACGTTTAATAATCGCCTTTACATCATCAATTAAATCTAAATCCACCATACTTTTCCCGATCTCATGACCAAGCGCGCTGATGAATGTGAAAACCATGCCTCCACCGATCGCCAGCAAATCTACTTTTTCGAGTAAGTTTGAAATGACACCGATTTTGTCTGCGACTTTGGCTCCGCCGAGCACAACTGCATAGGGTCTGACTGGATCTACCGTTAATTTTTTTAGCACCGCAACTTCCGCCACGATCAACCTACCCGCAACATTTGGTAGCAAATTTGGCAATTCATAAACAGATGCGTGTTTGCGGTGCACCGCTCCAAATCCATCTCCAACGTAGATCTCTCCTAGTTGTGCTAACTGGGTTGCAAAAAGCACTCGCTCTTGTTCTTCCTTACTTGTTTCTTGGGAGAAAAATCGAATATTTTCTAACATCCGCACTCGATGCATTTCTTTTGGGGTAGCAATTAACTCAACTAAGTCCTTAGCTAACAAAACTGGTTCATTTAATAATTCACTTAATCTCTTTGCAACTGGATCAAGCGAAAATGCTGCTTCGAAACCATTTTTTGGACGTCCTAGATGGGCCAAAATTGTAATTTTTGCACCAGCATTTAATAGATATTGAATCGTAGGTAACGATGCCTTGATTCGACCGTCATCTGTAATTACATTTCCATCTAGAGGAACATTTAAATCACAACGCAAAATTACTGATTTGCCTGCGTAGTCGAAATCAGTAAGAGTTCTCATTTTCAATAGTTACCTATAATGATTTAGCAACAAAACTTGTGAGATCTACTAATCGATTTGAATATCCCCACTCATTGTCATACCAACCAACAACTTTGGCAGTTTTACCTATGGTCTTTGTTAGCTGACTGTCAAAGATGCAAGAGGAAGGGTTTGTCACGATGTCTGCTGAAACGATTGAATCTTCGGTGTACTCCAATACTCCCTTCAAGGAGCCGAGACTGGCTTTCTTCATCGCTGCATTTATATCCGCTGCTGAAACTTCTTTACTTAGCTCTACAGTCAAATCCGTCACTGAACCAACCGGTACCGGAACGCGTAATGCGTAACCATCTAGCTTTCCTTTTAATTCTGGCAAAACTAAACTAATCGCTTTTGCTGCTCCAGTGCTGCTTGGAATAATTGAAATTGCCGCAGCACGACCGCGGCGTAGATCTTTGTGCGGTAAATCCAAAATCACTTGGTCATTTGTGTAAGCATGAATCGTAGTCATCATTCCACGTTCAATTCCAAATTCATCTTGCAAAACCTTAGCCATAGGTGCCAAACAATTTGTTGTGCATGAAGCGTTTGAAATTATGTGATCTTTGGCTGGGTCATATTTTAAGTGGTTAACACCCATCACAACTGTTATATCTTCATCAGTTGCGGGAGCTGAGATAATAACTTTTTTTGCACCAGCAGAAAGATGCTTTTTTGCATCAGCGGCTTTTGTAAAAATTCCAGTTGATTCAATGGCGATAGCCACCCCTAAAGAGTTCCAGGGCAACGCTGCTGGGTCTCTCTCGGCTGAAACTTTAATAGTTTTTGTTCCGACTGTAAGGGAGTCTGCGGTAAAGGATATTTCATGACCTAAGCGGCCAAGAATTGAGTCATATTTCAATAGGTGGGCCAAAGTGGCGGTGTCAGTCAGATCATTAATTCCGACAATTTCCACCCCTGAGTTAGCGGCAAGTGCTGCGCGGAAATAATTACGGCCAATTCTTCCAAATCCATTGATTCCTACAGCCACCATCTTAAACTCCCTTAATTTAAATTGCAATTTTTCTAAAAATAAAATTTACTTCTTTTAACTTCTATGTAGATTAACCAATCTTAGCATTTCAACAAATCGCGCATTACGCTCAATCCTGAGAATCCGCTAGCAATTCTGCTGGTATTCCAGCCTCTGTATCTGCAATTCCCAATTCAGTGGCCCGTTTATCTGCCATTGCCAATAAACGTCGAATCCGACCAGCGATTGCATCCTTTGTCATTGGCGGGGTTGCTAACGATCCAAGTTCTTCAAGACTTGCTTGACCATGTTCTATCCGAAGTTGACCAGCTTCCAAAAGATGTTGCGGAATGTCCTCACCCAATATTTCAATCGCACGAGCAACTCTTGCAGCGGCAGCAACTGCAGCTCTAGCTGACCTACGTAAATTAGCATCGTCAAAATTCGCTAATCGATTTGCAGTAGCACGGACTTCACGGCGCATTCTGCGTTCTTCCCATGCAAGAACACTTTCATGTGCGCCCATTAATGTAAGTAATGCACCAATTGCATCTCCGTCACGAAGTACGACTCGATCCACGCCTCTAACTTCACGCGCTTTTGCGGTAATTCCCAATCTTCTTGCTGCACCTACCAAAGCCAATGCCGCTTCCGGTCCAGGTGCAGTTATCTCCAATGCCGAAGATCTTCCTGGTTCAGTTAATGAACCGTGTGCAAGGAATGCACCTCGCCAAGCCGCTTCTGCATCGCACTTAGCAGCTGAAACAACTTGTGGTGGAAGTCCTCGAATTGGTCTGCCATTTGAATCAATTAAACCGGTTTGTCTGGCAAGAGCCTCACCTGTATCGGCGACTCGCACCATATAACGACTGGCTTTACGCATTCCACCCGGTGACACAACAGTTAAATCGCTTTCATGTCCATAAACTTCGGAAATTTCTTTTCTAAGCCTTCTGGCACTTTGCGCAGTATCTAACTCCACCTCAACAACAACTTTCCCACCTGTTAAATGCAATCCGCCAGCAAATCTAAGCAATGCCGAAACTTCAGCTTTTCGACAACATGGTTTTGAAACCGCCAAACGGCTCAACTCATCCTTCACCGCTGCTGTCATTGCCATTTACGTGCCATTTAACTATCCAATCAATTTCTTTAGGGTGGAAAGTACCTTGCAACGATCATGTTGATCGCTTCCTGGGTGGTGGGCTAAATCACTGAGTACCAACTGCGCACCATATTTATGTGCAATCGCCTCTAGTCCAGGAGTCTT
>BJFZ01000104.1 GCA_014190175.1 Actinomycetes bacterium
TGTCGGCCATCTGGATAAATGCGGACTCGATCTAAGATCCAACTACCCATTTCGGCTCTTTCTACCAACATTGAACGAACAACATTAATTTTCATCCCTTTTGGGATCTGGATTGTTTGATATTCGTAAGAGTTAGAATTTTGAATTTCAATCACCTGCCTCAGAAATATCATTTAAAGCAGAACGCACAAGATCAGGCAAAATTAAATCATTTGATCTTAAAGCACCGCGTAATTGCGCAGAAGTTCGAGCACCAATAATGGCGCTTGAAATTCCTGGTGCATCCCTTACCCAACTTAATGCGATCTCAAGAGGTGCAGCCCCTAATCCGTCGGCAGCAGTGCTTACTGCTGTAACAATTTGCTTAGATCGAGCATCAAGATAATTTGCTACAAAAGGTCCTAGATGTGGACTTGCCCCACGTGAATCAGCCGGAATTCCATTTTGATATTTTCCAGTCAATACTCCACGACCTAATGGCGACCAGGCTAAAACACCTACTCCCAGATTTTGGGCGCAGGGTAAAACTTCTTTTTCAATTTTGCGGTTGAGGAGCGAGTACTCATTGTGAGTTGCACAAATTTCGGCACGTCCAGCCCCTGAACTTTGCAATGTTATAGCTCGGGCACTTTGCCATCCTGAAAAGTTTGAAATTCCTACGTATCTAACCCGACCAGAGTTAACTGCAATATCCATGGCAGAAAGAGTTTCTTCAACTCGTACAGTCGGATCCCATGCGTGTATCTGCCATAAATCGACATAAGTTGTGTGCAATCTTTTTAATGATTCATCTAAATCTCGTAGTAATGCTCCTCGCGAATTATCAATTTCACGTCCAACAATTCCGGCTTTCGTGGCGATTACAACATCTTCGCGCGGAATCATCGTTCCTATTAGCCCACCGATAACCCTTTCACTATCTCCATCACAGTAACTTGCAGCTGTATCGATAAAGGTGCCACCAGATTCAGTGAAAATACGCAACTGCTCTGCAGCTTCATGCTCATCCGTATCGCGGCCCCAGGTCATGGTGCCAAGACCAATCGCAGAGACGCGCAATCCACTACTGCCAAGTTGTCGTTGTTCCAACTGCTGCCACCCCACTTTTGCCCTTTTTGCTTTCGTCCCATGGAAGGTTTTCGGCTAACCTCTCCGGAGGGTATCTAAGGGAGGCTCGTTGGCAAGCATTATTTTAGTGCGACACTCAAGAAGTACTGCAAATACTGCAGGAGTTCTTGCCGGTCAAGCCCCTGGAATCGCTTTAGATGAAGTTGGCTTTACTCAAGCACAAGGGTTGGTTTCCCGTATTGGCGAAATCGAAATTAAACGCGTTATTTCTAGTCCGCTACAAAGATGTATTGAGACGATAACTCCTTGGCATACCGCTCACGGTAAATCAACTATTGAAATAGACCATAATTTTATTGAATCAGATTACGGTAGTTGGACGGGACAAAAATTAAGTGAATTATCGAAAGAACCATTATGGAAAGAGGTCCAGAAAGAACCATCAAAGGTGACATTTCCAAAAGGAGAAAGTTTTAAAGCGATGTTTGATCGAGTATCAAAAGGGTTAGATCAAATTATTGGCAGTTTAAATGATGATGACAATGTAATTATTGTTAGTCATGGAGATATTATTAAGTTGGCCATTGCAAAGATTTTGGATCTACCTATAGATAATTTCCAAAAATTAGTGATTGACCCAGCATCTATTTCAATCGTAAAAGTAGAAAAACAAGAGGAATCAAAAAGAACTGCCCTGATTTCAATGAATGAATCTGGGACTCCTTTAAGTAAGTTGCTAGAGAATAAAGAATTGGCTGGCCTTGGTGGCGGTAAAGGAGATGGTGGGGGAGCATGAGTAGAAATATTTTTGATTTCCAAAACCCAGAACGATTTGTTGCCGGAACTGTTGGCATGCCAGGTGAAAGAACTTTCTATTTACAAGCCAAAGAAGGAATTAAAATTTCTTCTGTAAGTTTAGAAAAAAGCCAAGTTGCATTACTTGCTGAAAGAATTCTTAATCTACTTAAAGAAATGAATTTGCCCCCAAAATCAGTTGTACTCAAAGTTGATGATGCTCCGCTAGAACTACCTTTGATGGATGATTTTCGAGTCGGGGTAATATCTATAGCTTGGGATCCGCAAACTCAACATTTAATAATTGAAGCCCAAGCAGGGGAATCTGAAGAAGTTGTTGATCACCAGATTACTGAAGGACCTGATCTTTTTAGAGTCACATTGACTTCCAGTATGGCTAAAAGTTTTGCGCTAAGATCAAATGCATTAGTAAAAGCGGGTCGACCTCCTTGTCAATTTTGTGGAAATCCGTTAGATCCTTCTGCGCACTTGTGTCCGAGAGCTAATGGTTACCGACGTTAAAGCAGCGATAACTAACAAGCCGATAGAGATATTGGGGAGGTTAGTTGATGCTTCCAATGCAACTCTTTTTGGAGTGCTAGCGGAAACGCAGATCAATGTTATTTACAAGCCAATCTCGGGCGAACGCCCACTTTGGGATTTTGAAGAGGGATCTTTAGCTGGACGCGAAGTAGCCGCGTATTTGACTAGCGAGTTCATGAATTTCAACATAGTTCCTTTTACAACTTTGCGTGAAGGTCCATTTGGATTAGGTATGGTGCAACATTGGATCGAAGTTGATGAATCTTTTGAAATTATTGAATTTTCACAAAGTGATGACGAAAGATTGCGAAAGATGGCACTGTTTGATGCCATTATCAATAATACTGATCGAAAGATTGGACACCTTTTGCCAACACAAGAAGGTGAAATACTTGGTTGCGATCATGGAGTGACATTTCATGTCGAAGATAAGTTACGGACCGTTCTATGGCAGTGGCGGGGAACACCACTAAATCAAATAGAGATTGCGCAACTAGAAAGTTTTATCTCGAATTTCGAAAAATGGAGCGATTTAATTGCAAATTTACTGACCGAAGATGAGAAAGAGATCACTAAGCAACGAACCCTAGAACTCCTAGATTCAGGCAGATTCCCTTTCCCTTCCGAGGATTGGCCTGCGATTCCCTGGCCTCCGATTTAGGTACTCTTTACCAATGCAAAGTTGGACATCCCTTTCGGTACCTAAATACAGAGTTGAAGTTGCTTCCAAGGTCAAAATCTGGGACACCGAAGCACAATCAATCGCTGAGGTGAGCGAGAAAGATATTAAGTTATATGTTTGCGGAATAACTCCATACGATGCAACACACATGGGGCACGCCGCAACCTATCTAACTTTTGATCTCTTGCAACGGCTACTGATAATTCAAGGTAGAAATGTCTCTTATGTTCAAAATATTACTGATGTAGATGATCCTTTATTGGAACGTGCAATTAGAGATAACTTGGATTGGCGAGATCTTGCTACTAAGGAAATTGAACTCTTTAAAGATGATATGAGCGCACTACGAGTTTTGCCCCCACAGCATTACATAGGAGCGGTTGAAGCAATTCCCCTAGTTATTAAAGCGATCGAGAAACTAATCTCAAAGGATGCGGTTTATAAGATCGATAACGATCTATATTTTGACATCTCCGCAGATTTAAATTTTGGGGATCGATCACATTTATCAATTGATGAGATGATTGAAATTTTTGCTCAACGTGGTGGCGATCCAACTTTGGTGGGTAAACGGAATAAATTGGATTGTTTGTTATGGAGAGCCCATCGCGAAGGAGAACCAAGTTGGGATTCACCCTTTGGGGCAGGCCGACCTGGGTGGCATATTGAATGCACCGCCATTTCACTTGAGTATTTAGGTAGCTCAATCACAATTCAAGGTGGAGGCTCAGATTTAATTTTTCCACATCATGAAATGTGCGCAGCCCAAGGCGAGGTGATGAACAACGCAACCTTTGCTCAATATTTTATGCACACTGGAATGATCGGTTATCAAGGTGAAAAGATGAGCAAGTCAAAAGGTAATTTGGTTTTTGTGTCAAAACTTCGAGAAGCAGTGATTGATGCAATGGCAATACGGTTAGCTCTGCTTGCTAATCATTACCGAATTGATCGCGAATGTGATTATGCACTGTTGCAAAATGCTACTGAACGTCTAGATAGATGGCGAAAAGGTTTTGCTAAACCAGAAGGGCCCGAAATCGAGGCAACAATTTCAGGTGTAGTAGATGCACTCAATAATGATCTAGACA
>BJFZ01000105.1 GCA_014190175.1 Actinomycetes bacterium
ACTTTGGCATTCGCCACCCCAATCATTAAATGACCAATCATCAGCAACAAGGGCAAGCCTACCCTGTCCGGACAACCCCTTCTGCTTAGCGAGGGGCGCTGCAAGTGGGGCAAGATAGACCTGTGCCAAACCAGACAGATACCAATCGCAAGATTTTAGTGATTGATAATTACGACTCATTTGTTTACAACATCGTGCAATACCTCGGCCAACTTGGTGCGGTCTGCACAGTAGTTAGGAATGATGAAGTAAGTGTGGATAAAGCTCTTGAATTTGATGGCGTTTTAATTTCTCCTGGTCCCGGCACTCCCGAAGAAGCCGGCATCAGTGTGGACCTAGTTAAGTTTTGTGCAGAAAACAAAATTCCTTTGCTTGGCATTTGTTTAGGGCATCAAGCGATAGCTGTTGCATTTGGAGCGAAAGTAAATCGTGCACCTGAGTTACTGCACGGAAAAACTTCGCAATTAACTCACACAGGCGAAGGAGTGTTGCACGGAATCAAATCTCCTTTTACAGCAACTCGTTACCACTCTTTAGCTATTGAAGATGGAACCACTCCATCAGAATTAAGAGTTACCAGCAGAACAGATAGTGGCGTGATCATGTCTGTCTGTCACAACACTTTGCCAATTGAAGGTGTGCAATTTCATCCAGAATCTGTTTTGACTGAAGGCGGTCATCAATTACTTGCAAACTGGTTAACTATTTGCGGAGATCCAAACGCTACAAAACGCGCAGTGGGATTATCCCCAGTTATTGGCCGCTAGGCGGCGGAGGCGTATAACCCTTTAAGTTATTGATAGTTATTGTTACTGAACTTCCAATTCGCGCACTTGTTTGCGCTTCTGGTGCTTGCGCAAGGACTACATCTTCTTCTAATCCGGTGTCTGCAACTTCAATAACGTTGGGCATGAACCCTGCCTGAATTAAAATAGTTCGAGCTTGAATTGATGGAACACCGACAACATCAGGCACTGCAACATTTCCGCTCGCAATGTCAAGAACAACTCCGCTACCGGCATTAACCGCACTACCTGGTTGAGGAGTAATACCAACAACTGTTCCGGGGGATTCGCTTGAATCAACTGCATTTGTACGCGACAAAATTAATCCGAGACTACTTAGAATTAAACGGACATCTTCTAGAGATTTGCCAATTAAATTAGTTGGGATAGAAGTTTTTCCTGGTCCATCAGAAATAGTTATTGTCACATCACTATTTGGTTTTGCTTTTGTTCCGGCTACTGGATTCTGTAAAGCTACACGCCCTTCAGGTACACGTGGGTCTGGAGCATGTGCGATCACGATAGTGAATCCCGCAAGCGCTTCACGTGCCTGAACTTCAGTTAAACCTGCGACGTCCGCAACTGTTTTTGAAGTGATTGCACTACCTCCACGAGAAAGAAGTACACCTCCAGATGCTATTGCTACAACAAGTGCAATCGCACCGGCAATAATTTTGCGACGATCAATATTTTTATTCACTCGAGTCTTTACTCGTTCACCTTTTGAAATTCGATCAAGATCGGCCAACATTTCAGAAGCACTTTGATAGCGCACCCCTGGGTCCTTTGCTAATGCCCCATCAATAATTTGGCTCAAACCAGCTGGTAAATCGAGGTTTAATGCATCGACACTTATCGGCGCAGCAGATACATGTTGGTAAGCGATTGCAACTGGGGTATCACCAGAAAACGGTGCGCGCCCGGTCAGCAATTCATAAAGTAAACAGCCAACCGAGTAGATATCACTTCGTGAATCAGCGATTTCACCACGAGCTTGTTCAGGGGATAAATATTGCGCAGTTCCTACAACTGTCCAAGCATGTGTAACGGTCGCGTTTGCATCATCTAGTGCGCGAGCAATTCCAAAATCCATCACCTTCACATCACCGGAAGTTGTAATCATTACGTTTGCTGGTTTTACATCACGGTGCACAATTCCATGGCGGTGAGAGTAATCAAGTGCTTCAAGGATTCCATGGATGACTTCAATTGCACGTTGTACGGGAAGTCTTTCACCATTGCGAATTACTTCGCGGATAGATCGGCCTTCTACTTGTTCCATAACTATGTAAGGAAGTACTCCACCTTCAATTAATTCTTCACCTGTGTCATAAACAGAAACGATAGATGGATAATTAAGACCAGCAGCGGCTTGTGCTTCGCGCCGGAATCGAGTTAGAAAGGAAGGATCTCGCGCAAGATCGCTTCGCAAAATTTTAATAGCTACGGGGCGAGAAAGTCTGGTGTCTCGTCCTTGATAAACATCAGCCATTCCACCCGTGCCAATCAAATCTCCGACTTCATAACGGCCAGCGAGAATTCTGCTCATGCGACCACCGCCGCGGCTCCGAGGGTACCGGCAAGATTTGATTCTCCATCGGTTAATTTAGCTAATACCAATGTTACGTTATCTGGTGCCCCTGATTTGTAGACCGCGTCTTTTAATTTTTCAACTGCAATTTCAGTAAGCCCATCCTCACGCAAAATTTTACTTATTTCAGATTCATTTAAAACACTAGATAAACCATCGGTGCAAAGTAAAAATAAATCATCGGGTTCAACATTAATTAATTGAATAAAAGGTTCAGTTTCGCTATTTCCCATAAAAGCTTTTGTAATTAATGATTTTTGTGGATGAGCGTTTGCTTCTTCTACACTCAATCTTCCTTGGTCAATTAACTCCTGAACTAGAGTGTGATCTTTTGATAATTGGGTTAATTTGCCATTCCTAAATTGGTAACATCTGGAATCACCGATATGGATGAGCGCAACTTTGTCTTCAGTGGCAATTAGTGAGGTGAGAGTCGTTCCCATCCCTTTTAATTTGGGGGAATTTTTGATTTTTTTAGCGATCTCACCATTAGCTTTGGCCGTAATTTCAATCACAAAATCGTGAACAGAATCATTTGTGAATTCCCTTTTTTCTGCTTTTGCTAATCGATTAATAACTATTGATGAGGCGACTTCGCCGCCGGCGTGGCCTCCGAGGCCATCGGCTACGGCAATAATCTGCGAGCCAATCCATGCGGAGTCCTCATTGATATCTCGATTTAATCCGCGGTCAGATAACGCAACGCTTTGAAAATGCATCGCCGACCACCTGCCTCTCAACTCGCAACAAAGATTATGAACTTCATTCTAACCTTGCCTAAGCCGGCGGCAGAAGCGGGCGATTTACTCGCCCCTGTAATGGCTCAACTCGCGTAACATCCCTCTTGTGTCGGTTTATTCATATCTAGGTCCAGCGGGAACATTTACCGAAACTGCCTTGATTCCACTGCTCAAGGCTGGAGACAAGTCAGTTCCAGCGGTAAATGTGACCGCTGCGCTCGACGCGGTCCGCTCTAGAGCCGCAGATTATGCGGTTGTTCCGATCGAAAATTCAGTGGAAGGCGTTGTCGCCAGAACTTTGGATGAGTTAGCAAGCGGTGCACCACTTTTAATTATTGGCGAAAGTATTTTGTCAGTGAGTTTTGCGCTGATGGCAAAACCAGGGATGAAAATTTCAGATATTAAACGGTTGGCTACGCATCCTCATGCTGAAGCGCAATGCCGCGAATACATTGCCAAGAATATTCCAAATGCTGAAGTGATTATGACTGCATCAACGGCAGCAGGTGCTGAAGCGGTTGCGAAGGGCGAAGCAGATGGTGCGCTCGCCGCGGCAGTTGCTGCTAAGAATTTTGATTTGCAGATAATGGCTGAAGATGTTGGTGATAAACAAGCAGCGGTAACTCGTTTTGTAACGGTATCTCGCCCTGGGAAGATCGCAGCCCAAACTGGATCCGACCGAACTTCACTTGTTGTTTTTATTGCCGCAGACCACTCGGGCGCTTTGCTTGAAATTCTTACTGAATTTGCAGTGCGCGGAGTCAACTTAACTTTTATTCAATCTCGACCTAATGGAGTTGAATTAGGTCAATATCACTTCATTATTGATGTCGAAGGTCATATTGAAGATGCAAGAGTTGGTGACACATTGAAAGCGCTATATCGAATCTGTGCCGATGTGCGATTCTTAGGATCTTACGCACGTGCGGATAAAGTTCTTCCGACTTTAAGTAAAGCAACAGAAGATAAAGCCTTTGATACTGCACAGACATGGTTAAAGCAAATTAGATCTGGAG
>BJFZ01000106.1 GCA_014190175.1 Actinomycetes bacterium
GTGACAAGCGCCAAGGTGCTAACTCAACAAATTCCTTAATCGAAACAGTTTTGGCTATTCGGGAATCCAGGGCGCTAGCCTTCATTCAAGGAGTTCCAAACCTTTATAAGTTATTCGTCGAGGCAATTACCTGTAACTGGGTTTCCAATAACGGCACAATTGGCCTTTTGATACCAAAGAGCTTGTTGAGTGATTCTCAATCACGTGAGCTAAGGGAACATCTACTAGACAGATTTAAGTTAGGTTCTATATTTGAAATTCCAGAAGGTAGCGATCACTTTAAAGGCGTTGGCCAAGCGTTTTCAATGTTTGTGGGTAAAAAAGGTCTTGTGACATCAGAGATAACTTATGCCGATATTCCAGGGTCAGAAAGGGCAGCGATTAAACGCAGTGAGCCAATATCGCTTAATTCGATACGTAAATACTCTACAAAGTCTGCCCTTCATCGAGTTGGTAATAATGGTCAAAAGCTCCTGACACATTTAGCTGATTTCCCAAAAATTAGTGATTTCCTCGGCGTGGTGAACTTACGCGGTGAATTTGATATGTCCTTGGATATTGGATTTATCTCCCAAACTAAAAAGGAGTTAAGTCTAATTCAAGGAATTAATTTAAGTCATTTTTCATTCACGCCTTCAATGAAGTTTGTATCTGGAGAGTTCTTAAATCGCCCTAAGGGGAAATGGGTGAAGCAGAATCGAATTGCTTGCCAACAGATAAGTAATATGAATCAATCAAGGAGAATGAAGTGGTCCCTGATTACCCCGGGATTCGTACTTGGTAACTCCTGCAATTTTATAGGTATTGAATCTGGTGGCTCTGCTGCGGTATCTGAAGTCACCCTCTACTACTTTCTGGGAATCCTGAATTCTTCTTTGGTAAATGAACGTTTTAAGCTGCTAAGCCCAAATAACCATGTATCAAATGGAGAGATTGACTCTTTGCCGATGGGTGATGTAGAAGCTCCCGAGGTGGCAAAAATTATAGAATTGAGCCAAGAGCTTTCTCAAACTTTTGATAATAAAAGTTACGAAGAATTAGACAAGATAGTCTTGAAGCATTTCCGTCTTAATGAAAAAGATCGTTACTGGGGGGCAGGCTAATGACGGCTACTGGCCACTCAAGTTATTCGCTCAGCGATTTAGATATGCGCATGGTTCGATCCGTGCCACCCGGAGGAAATTGGAAAGCAATCCCCCTATCAATTCCTTCAAAGCGTTTGGAACAAATTCGAGTTTCGGGTGGCAGAACTACTCTTTACGGAAGACTCCGATGGGAAACTCCTGGCTACACGATAACGACCTATTTCAATCGGCCAGGAAATGGATGTTACATTCATCCCAGCCAAGATCGAGTGCTCACATCCCTCGAGGCGGCACGAATTCAAAGTTTTCCAGATAGTTTCAGATTTAAGGGCTCTAAAACCTCTCGAACTAAGCAAATAGGAAACGCAGTTCCTCCGCTTTTGGCATTTTCAATAGCAGACAAGATTCGCAAAACTCACCCTGAGCTAAAAAGCACGGTAGACCTCTTCTGTGGGGCGGGTGGATTGACCTTGGGCTTTAAATGGGCTGGCTTTACAACAGTTGCTGCAAATGATTTCTTTAAAGAGGCCGGGCTTACGTTTATGGCAAATTTTCCAAAGGTGAAGTACGTTGGCGGAGATATAACTGATCTAGATGTTAAAAATCAAATATTTGACGCCATCGATGAAAATGGCGGAATTGACATAGTTATTGGTGGCCCGCCTTGTCAAGGTTTTTCAAATGCTGGTAAGCGAATGATTGAAGATCCACGAAATGCTTTGTATAAGGAATTTGTAGATATTGTCATTGAAGCAAATCCGAAGATATTTATTATGGAAAATGTCGAAGGCATCATGTCTATAAATGAAGGCAAAACTTTTGCTGAGATTAAGGAAACCTTTAGGGAGCTTGGCTACAACGTTATGGGTCGCAAGCTAATTGCAACTCAATATGGGGTGCCTCAGAAAAGGAAGCGAGTCATAATTATTGGCTCAAAACTCGGAGAATCCTCGGTGCTTTTCCCGGACCCATTTCTTGAAGAAGACAATTTCATAGCTATAAAAGATGCAATTGGTGACATAACTGCAAAACCTACTGATGAAATTGATGACGAGATCAAAATTGGTGCTGCAAAAAGTCCCTATCAAGAATTAATGCAAGGTTTAATAACGCCGAAGCAATATCTGAAGTTGATTAAAAGCTAGCTGCTAGCCCAGTTGCCAAGCGATCCAGCATCTTATTTATAAGCTGTTTAGCGGGGGTAATAGAACCATTCTTTAAGAGAGTTAGAACTTCTTTGAGCATTGCATCTGCCTCTTTATCAACCCAGCGCGCTGATCTGCGATTATCTTTTTCCGAATACTCTCGCAATGATTCAAAAGAGATTCGGACATACCGCTTTGCTTGCTTTTGGGTATTAAGACTGTCGACTGGGTACTGTTCTGCCACAAACAGCCCCGTGGTGATGTCGAATTCTGTGAAATTATAATCAAAGGCAGCATACTCAGGGTGCAGATAAGTTTTTAGAAAATCTTCAAATCCCGTATCTTGAAGCGTGGCAAGAATGCACATTACATAGTGCATATTCTTACGAAGAAGCTTGCTTGCTTCCAAGGCCTGCTGATCTGTTCTAATTTTTCCTTTCAACTTATTCCACAGCGCTTTCGAGTGCCATGAAATAACTTCTCCACCTGCTTTTTCGGCTGCAATCAGAATATCTATGTCTTCAAGTGACATTCTGTTATTTTTCTTGCTGTTGCAATCTATGCACATTGGGCGAAAATCCATTCGATGCATGAAACCTAGAGAAATCGGTCCAATATGATCGGTTGACATCTTTGAAACTGAGCCACAACTAGGGCACGCAACCAGCTCAGCTGATGACTGATATTTACCCATTAATCTATCGGCGCCACGCCAATTCCCGTCTGCCCAATTTTCATATGCTCGGCGGTCAGTGGAATATCGAGATAAATTGGAAGCATGTCTACCTGTGTCCTGCACAGAACGGCAGCAAGCATTGTAGGTATGAAAACCGTCTAAACGGTCGGGGGCATTGCTCATAACACCAGGGCTAAGACTTTTTCCATTTTTAAAAATACCAAGAGCTAAAGATGCTGCTTCAGTTGATTTGCCTGAATAACTAAAGATATTGGCTAATTTTTTCAGGCCGGCAGCTCCGTAACTGCCTTCTACTTTCGATGCTACTTCGGAGATCTCAAATTCAAAGTGCCCAATTTCAAGTTCTGGGAAAGCTTCAGCTATTTTCTTAGTTGCTCTTAAGTCAGGATAAACGGCAAGGATGCTCATCTTTCGACCACAAACCTGACAAGGCTTATATCCGCCTAACTCAGTTGGATGAATAGCACGCGCAACGGAAGCCCGATCTTTATGATTCAGAACTACTCTAAGTTCGTCCCACCATTGTGTTCTTGGACCATCTTTTACTCTAACCCAAGTGATTTCGCCCAAGTTATTAATCTTGCTTGGCAGCGATTCGTAGTTTTTGTGTGAAACTATAAATTTTTGATACTCGGAAAAATCAGCGTGATTCAAATCCTCGCCTCGCACCATGAACAAATCGTACTACTTAGCGTGGATAGGCCCCTGGACACTAAACTTGCTTCCCTCGGACTCAAAGCTTGGTTAATGCCTTCATAACCCTGTCCCACTAACTCAGATGCTCGATCCTCAGAAATCATTGACTAACCTTGTACAAACTTCTTATCAATCGCTCGGGCCGATGGTACGTTGGTCAGTATTCCCGCGAAGTTGAATATGAAGCTCGCTGTGCTTCGCCACATTGCCGCAGAACTCTCTCCAGATACCAAATACCCGGAGAAGCAGCTCAACGAGATTATCGCCAAATTCCACACATGGCTGGCGCGGCGGCGCGCGGGTGGGCTGGATGCGGGTGCAGATTGGGTGGTAGACCCGGTGCCGGCATACGTGGAGCGCGACCTAAGGAAGTTTTTAGAGTGCGGCATACTGGCGCACGGGTTTGCGCGGGCGCGGTGTGAGAAGTGCGGCCAGGACTTTTTGGTGGCGTATTCGTGCAAGGGGCGGGGAGTGTGCCCGGGCTGCAACACAC
>BJFZ01000107.1 GCA_014190175.1 Actinomycetes bacterium
TTGTGGGGCGGATATCGGGATTCTGTCCCCGTTATCAGTATTGGTGGTTATTACAACAGCAACTTAACTATTGAAGCTGAGATAAATTATCTACGTGACAAACAATTTGCGGGAATCAAGTTCAAAGTAGGCGGACTTTCTCCAGCTGAAGATGCTAAGCGAGTTCAATTAGCTCGATCTGTTGCCGGTCCAGATTTCAAGATAGCAGTGGATGCAAACCAAGGGTGGGATATTGAATCAGCGGTAGTTTTTGCTCGGCTCGTTGAAGATCAAGACATTATCTGGTTTGAGGAGCCATGTCACTGGGAAAATGATCGCCGTGCAATGCGTGATGTTCGTTTTAGAAGTGGGATTGCAGTCTGTGCCGGACAAACTGAAATGTCAGCAGCTGGCTGTCGCGACTTAATGGAAATTGCTGCAATCGATTACTGTAATTTTGATTCATCATGGTCGGGCGGACCAACTGAATGGCTTCGCGCTGCAGCCGTTGCTGCAACCTACGGTGTGAAGATGGCTCACCATGAAGAGGCCCAAGTCTCTGCCCACTTAATTGCATCACAATCACACGGCACTTTTATTGAGTTTTTCCACCCAGACCGTGATCCCATCTGGCACAACATGATTGCTAATGCCGCCCCATTAAACAATGGCTATATGGCACTTCCTGCCGGCCCGGGGCTGGGTTGGGAGCTTGACCGTGATTACATTGCTGCGCATCGAATCAGTGAGCGAACAACCAAAGGTTAAATTTGATCTAATAACCCTGGTCGCTCGTTAACTAACCGCGCAATCAATCCACCAAAGAGTGAGTTACACCAAGCAAACCATGGCCGTGTGTAATCGGTAGCATCATCGACATTAAATGACTCGTGAAGCAAGCCTGTACCAGCGCTGGATTTAATCAGTACTCGCAGGCAGTCAAGAATCTCTTGATCATTATTACTAGTACTGGCTTGAATGATCAGTGAAATTGGCCAGATAGTTCCATCACCCGTATGTGGAGAACCGATTCCGGAACCAACAGATCCTGAAAAATAGTATGGATTGTCAGGGCTCAAAATATATCCGCGGGTGGCTTGATAAGTTTCATCGCTAACTGCGCACACACCTAAAAAAGGGAGAGATAAAAGATTCGGAACATTTGCATCATCCATACACACATAATTTCCTAAGCCATCAACTTCATAGGCATAGATTTCTCCAAAGACTGGGTGGTCAATGAGTCCATATATGTCTAAGCCGGAAGAAATCTCCTCGATAAGTTCAAGAGTAGGTTCAATCAAACTAGTGATCTGTAATTCATTAAACAAAACAATCAAACTCTTCAAAGTCTTTAACGCAAATAGATTCTCTGGGATATTAAATGGATACATACAGGCATCATCGGATGCACGAAAACTCGATGCAACCATCCCAGTCGGTTTATATGCCGGCCCATTCCCGTTGTTACTCAAGGTATCTATTGGATTTGAAGTTTCGCGATCAAAAAAGTATGGCCCATGTCCGTTAAGTCTTTGTTGGATCTTTAGAGTAGAGATGATGAGAGCAATGGAACCAAGCCATGTGGCATCAAATGCTTCGGAGTCTTTTGTAATGTTCCAGAGTTCGATGGCCAGTGCAATGGGATAGATCAGCGAATCTAGCTCCCATTTACGCTCATGGACGCCAGCCAGCATGGCTGTCTTATCACTTGCGTGGTAGCCCAGCTTTTCCTCATCGTAGAAAGCATTGGCATATGGATCTAGAAGAATGCAACGGACTTGGTTGCCGATGAGTCCAATGAGAAGTTTTTCAATATCTTTTGATTTTTTCGCTAAGGGTAAGTAGTGCCACACCTGCGCCGTTGAATCCCGAAGCCACATCGCTTCAATATCACCCGTGATGATGTAGGTATGGTTTTTTCCTTCGCGGATGTAGTTATAGGCGGTCGTATCAAGCGTATTTGCAAAGGTATTAATAAATAGTCGACGTATCTCTGGATTACTTATCAGTTGTGAGATTTCATCCAGGTAAGCATCAAGCTCTGGCGAATAGAAAGCTCTGTTAGCCGCAGATGGACGAACCCAGTTCTGGAAATCCCCAAAAGATTTAAGCTGGCTCACCCAGAGATCTCTTCAAAACTAAGAATCATGGCGGAATTATCCTTGAGATTATTTTCCAGGGTCAAGACCCCTTGATGGCGAGGGAAAAGTATCTCACCACTGACTAAGTTCTTAATTTGATAAAAAGCTTTGGGCTTTAAAGGCGCATAGGTAATTGTGGGACGTTCGGTACCTCCATCTAGTTGATACATTGTTAATAGTGGGGGATAGCTAGCGCTTTCAATAGCAAAAGCTACGGTTCGTGCACCCTTCTGGTCTCGTTCTGGTTGAGGGGTGAGGTGTTTAATAAATGCGGCATCTTGAAAACGGGTACGGAAATACTCTTTGTAGATCGAAACAAAGTGAGTGAGCATCTGCATTTTGCTCTCTGAAAACTCAGGCAGTTTGGCGCTGATTCCAAATCCACCAAGCAAGGTGATTGCCAGGGCGAACTCCAAATCTGCATCCGATGATTCAATCGCCCTGAAATCTTGCTGAGGGTGATTCCCACGCCACTGACTATCGCACCAGCCCAGTAGTTTTTCAGCGGGGAAAAATAGAGAGGATGCCCAAAAGCAGGCCAGTGCATGCTCTGGCCAATCGGGATCACTGGCAAAACCCATATCTACATGGCTGGCCATAGCCAGATCCCAGCGCAAGCCCCCCGAGCTACAGTTTTCAATAGTTAAATCTGGGTAATCAGTTTTCAAGGTATCCATGAGCGAATAGAGATTGTTGAGGTGATCGTTTAATCCAAGTTCGGAAGCATGTCCATGGTCGGATCGATTGCAGCCCTGACCTGGGTCCACATTGAAATCTATCTTGATCCATGATGCACCGCACTCTTGGATTAAACTCTTTGAAACTTTCAACGCCCAAGTGAATGCATCTGGATTACCTAGGCACACATACTGCAAATTATCTCCATTATGTTCGGCTATAAACTGCGGATGAGTAGTGGCAAGTTCGGCCTTATCACCCAGCGCTTCAATTTCTAGCCAAACTCCAAAATCAATTCCAAGCTTTCGTACCTCGTTACCAATTGCTTTAAGGCCACTTGGGAAGCGTTCCATATTTCTCTGATCCCAATCGCCACGCAGATTAAACCAATGTGAATCTTTTGCTGCTGGACCAAACCAGCCAGCATCTAATACTGCGACTTCAATTCCAGCTTTCTTTGCACGCGCGGCATTGGCCAAAAGCGTCTCTTCATTGACATCGACATCTTCATAAGGCCACCAAGAGTTCCACTCTGTTAAAAGCTTTGGAGCAGCGTGGGTGTCTATAGAACGAAAATCTGAAATGAATTCGCGCATTGCAGCATCGATTCCACCGGAAGAAACAGTTTTTGTGAGGATATGTGTTTCTTCGGCATCTGTCGCAACTACGATATTTATGTTATTTCGTGAGGGCGAGCAGGTAATCTGCCAATTCCCGGACCAAGCAACTGCAAGAAAGTGCGCAGTGTTTCCATCCTCGATAATAATAAAAGGGTGATGTCCTTTACTTGAGCGACCTGCTGTAACCACTATATCTAGAGGCAGCTGGGCATTTATTTGATGTGGAGTCCACTCTGTACCCCAGTCCGAACTCCAATAGTGGATTCGTGCTAGTGAGAGATCATCAAAGTTGACCGTGTAGTCCTTGGAACTCATGATGACGACCCAATTCCAGTTGAGACTCCGCGGACTAAGTACTTAGAACTCATCGCCAAAAGGATCAACGTCGGCGTAGCGGTGATACATAGCGCTGCCGCCACCAGAGGTTGATTAGTGGTGTATCGACCTCCGATACTCGCTAGAGCCGGGGTGAGAAGGCGCATCCCTTGGTCGGGCAGAATTAAATAGGCGTACAAGAGTTCATTCCACATGCCCAAGAACTGTAAAACTGCCAAAGTAACTATTCCCGCTGCAGCATTAGGGACTGCAACTTTGAAAAAAGACCTAAAAAAGCCGGCTCCATCAATTCTAGCTGCATCTAAAATCGTATCAGGAACGG